>JAUZOF010000088.1 GCA_030706585.1 Bacteroidota bacterium | reverse complement strand
TTATACTTGATCAGGATTTTTATTTAGTAGGAGAGCCGATCAACCTTTTTGCATTGACCTACGATGCTGCTTTGCAAATACCGATTGACTTAAGCTCCGTCCTCTATGTCGAGTTGTATAACCAGGAAAATCGGGTTGTCAGTGCTAAGAAGTATCTGCTTAAGCGAGGCGAAATGGTCAACCGGATAGCCATACCCAAAGATCTTCAAACTGGCTATTACTATATCAGGGCATATACCAACTACATGAAAAACTTTGGGGCGGAAGCCTTTTCTACCCAACGAATCAGGATTGTTAATCCGTTTCGTATAGGCACTCCATGGCTTGACGATGAACTCCAACCGGGTACTCCTCCAAAGGGTATGGGTGCAAACACAGGGGTATCATCCCAGAACCAGCCGGCCGGAGTAAATGGTAGTGCTGTAAATAACGACGAAAAACAAATCATTCCCGGACAGGCTGATTATAATAAACCAGATTCTGGATTGAATATATCAGCTCATTTTGAAAGGAAGTCCGTTCATCCGGGAGATTCCATTGCTCTTCACATTACCTCTGCAGTAAACGACAGTATCCAGTTTCTGATAGCAATAAATGTAGCCGTTCCAGTCGGTGCCCAATCTCTCCAGGGACGTATTGTCAAGGCAATGGCATTGGATCGTGAACAGGTTGTTAATGGAAAAGTCTGGGCAAAGGGCGATACAGGTCTTGTTAATAAGCAAATGTTACACCTTCCTACCCTTACCCCAATTCCCATCGTCAATCATGAAATTCGTTATTTGCCAGAGATTGGGTGCGATATTGTGACGGGGCGCATATCTGGGAAGAACTCTCGGGATGAGATAGCCAACAAGAGCGTTTATTTGTCATTTGTAGATTCAGTGAGCTGGGTGAATCGTTGTCAAACAGATAACTCAGGTCAGTTTGTTTGCAAACTGCCTCTTTCTTATCAGGGGAATGATTTAATGATCAATGTCATTGATACTACTGTAAACTATGTTGTGAAAATTGACGATGAGTTTTATCCAGACTTTCTGAAAGTTGAAAAAGAGTATTATTACCCCGATTCTACACTAAAAGAGAATATTGAGGCAAGAATGGTCAATCTCCAGATAAATGATGCCTTCTCGAACCGCTTGAAGAGGGTTCAACTGACAAGACCAAATTTAAGATTCTACGGAATACCGGAAAATGAGTATGCCTTAAGAAAATATGTGGATTTGCCTAACCTTAGTGAATTTGTATTTGAATTAGTCCCAGAACTGGAGGCGGTTAAGGCCGGAAATCATGTGAGTTTCAAAGTTCGTAAGAGGGAAAGCGCAGGAGGGGATCCATTGATACTATTTGACGGTGTTCCTCTTTCTGTAGATTGTAACTTGGGAAATATTCCCTGTAAGAAGGTCGAATCTCTCCGTGTTGTGACCAGTAAGTTTTTCTGGGGGGCAAATGCATACGATGGCATTATAGACATTACTTCAACAGAAAAAAGGCTGAATTTGGTAGAAGCGCCCAATAACTCTGCAAGGGTTTCATTTGACCCGGTAATTACCAGGAGGGGGGATAAATCGTATTCTTCTGCTGTGCCTCGGTATTTAACTGACATTTATTTCGATAAGGTCTGTTCATTTGCTGGTGTAGCTGATTTAAAGATCCGACTACCTCAGAATCAGGGTAATTGCACTTTACAGATTTATGGTTATACGAAAGATGGAAGGTGGGGTATGGTAACTTTACCCAATGCGGTATCAATCACCCGTTCACCGGTTCAACTATAATAAACGAATGTGCTCATGTAAAGCAAGAGAATAAAAGTCACAGAACTTATTTGTTGTACGAAAACAAAGAGCAGTATCATTTGCGACGATGATACTGCTCTTTTAGTGAAACGATACAGCTCTTTTTATCAATTGACAGGTGTTGTTTTTTACCCGAAGTTGACTTTTTAAAAGGTATTATTTCGTGTTATCAGTTACCAGAACTTTTTTGTTGCCGATCAGGTATAAACCTTTGGTAAGACCACGTATAGCCTGTTTTTCAAGTACTTTAGAACGGATACGTACTCCCAATAGAGTATATACATCAACCAGTTTGTTTTCATCGTTATTAAGCAAATCTATACCTGTTGTTGTTCTAGAATAGTCTTCATTATTCGTAACATAGCAGTCTTTTATTGAAACTGCATTGTTTTTTGCTCCGTCAACTCCAGACCACCCTAATGTCCATACTCCTACAATATAAATATTCGCAGGGTTGAGCGCTCCGTTATCAGTATCTCCGGCATCATTAGTTTTATGCACACTAGTAAGATCTATGACGGCCTGGGTAGCAGTCACAAAGGTCGCTCTGGCCGGAAGTACCCAGTAACTGTTCTCGTCAAATACTCTTAAACTTGCTGCGGTGCCAGCAGGGTCAGTGTTAAAGTTCATTACAAGATATTTATAACCTGATAAATCCAATGGCGTGTCAGATTTCCATCCTCCAAAACCATATTGATCTGCAATAAAGGCTCCTGTTTCTGCATCAAATGAAGCATATTTATTAGGATTCCAAATGTCCTTGTTAAACGTTGATAATGGGAAATAGTTTGTCTCTTGCGAATAAGACATTACAAAAGAGCAAATGCTCAATGTTAAAACTAAAAGTAACTTTTTCATAGCGATAATAAATTATTAGTGTTTGGGTAACATCCGCATGATGAATACTTCCGCAATTATGTTTAACGAATCATGCTCGTTTTACCTTTGTTTTATTATTAATTTGAAGTCTTATTCAAATGAAACTTGTATCTGTAGATTTGCTGTTTTTATGTTGTTTTTTATGAAAGTCAAATTCATAGATAAACATTTATAGGGTGTTTAGATAATAGATAAGTCGTTTATAATATCAGACACAAATCTTCCAAACTGTGATTGGTCAATTTATGCCACTTTGGCAATAGCGTAAATCCCCGTTTTGTCTATAGTTTCGCTTAAGATTTAGGGAAAAACCAACCTCCCGGCAGGCATATGCAATCGAAACTAAAAGGGATTTACAGCTTTAATGTGTGGATTTCTTAGGCAAAATATCTAATTAGTCAGGACGTCTTTCTTTTTCCGATAAAAAAATCTTAGATATGATTTCGTGAATACTTCTGCGTAATTTGTAGGATAGATACAATGTTGAATCAAAGTAAATATCTCATTTATCTAAAAATGAAAATCAGAGAACCAGAATTATAAGTCGCTGCAAGGTCTTTGGATTACCTTTGGGCATCATAAAATCTAAACACATGATACACACCTACTTCAAATCTCTTGTATTGCTAACTATCGGTATTTTGCTGCATTTAAATGCTGTTGCCACCCTCCAGACGGCAACGGTCAGAGTTAACAAGAGTACCACCTATCAGAAAATAACCGGTTTTGGCGGATTCGTAAATAGTCCGCAATTTGCCTATAATCACATGACGACCGATGAAATCAAAAAAGTGTGGGGCAAAAACAGTGATCTTGGATGTAATATTATGCGTATTTACATTCCTATTGGAGAAGATACCTGGAGCCAATGCCTGGAAACAGCCAAGCTGGGTAAGTCTCTCGGGCTTACCTTATTTGCCAGTCCCTGGTCTATGCCGGCTGAATGGAAGACCTATAATACCGTTAATGCTACATATACCGACGCAAACGGTGTACAGCAAACGACTTCTCTGAAAGAAGAAAATTATGCCGATTATGCCAATTACCTGAATGATTTTGTCCTTTATATGCGTAATAATGGTGTCGAACTCGATGCTATCTCTATCCAAAACGAGCCGGATGAGAAGGCCTCGTATGCCGGATGTATCTGGACTCCTGCTCAGATTGCCAACTTCCTGACGAATTACAGAAGCTATATTGATTGTAAGGTGATTGCTCCGGAAAGTGTGGGTATGTCTGATAATTATTCAAGTGCGATGTTAGCTGATGATGTGTTGTCTCAGTTTGATATTTACGCAGGTCACCAATATGGTGCTCTTCAAAGTGGATTTAAGCAACTTCAGGCAAAAGGTAAAGAAGCCTGGATGACGGAATACCTGATTAACTGGAATTCCAATACGACAACCACTCGCGATTTCAGTTGGGCAACAGATGCCTTCTCCTTTGTAAATGGAATCAATACTGCCTTGCAGGCTAACGTCAATGCCTGGATTCATTACGCTTCGAAACGTTTTTACGGTATGTTGGGTGATGGCCAGTATGGTACTACAGCGGGTGCGATTACCAAGCGGGGATATATTCTTTCCCAGTTTGCAAAATACACAACAGGTACTACGCGTATCGAAAACGTGTGGAGTGATGCTACAAATAAGTTAAGTGGTACTTCTTATCTTTCGGTGACTGGTGACAGTGTCGTTGTGATGATTGTTAATCCATCTGGCGATAACTATAATGTGACTGTCGATTTGCCATTCTATTCTACTTCCGCTAAAATGATTAAGACAACAGAAACATTGAATGCTTCGTCCTCATCTATAAGCCTTAGTGCAGAAACTTGTCGCCCGAAAGTAAGTATCGATGCTTCAAGTATTACGACTCTTATTTTTACTAAAAGCAGTGAGCGTCCGGCATCTCAGATGACCGGTCAGATACTCCACTACAGCAAGATAGATAATCAGGTGGTCTCGAATACAGCTTTTGGAACAGGGTATCAGTTAAGTGGAAAAACCGTAACGTTTGATAACAGCCATTATCTGATTAGTTCCAATAAAACGAATGGTAATGGTTACCTGAAGCTGGATGATAACTATAACCAACTGGTTTTGCATATAAACAGTATTACATCAGCACTAAACTATACTTCCTCTAATACAACTCTCTATTATATCAACAGTAGTGGAGCTGTCAGTTCTCATAATTACGGAACCATCAACTACAACCAGAGCGGTAATTATGACTGGATACTGGATATTTCTCGCAGTGTATTGACAGACGGTTGTGTCGGTATTCTTGGAATCAGCAATTCCAATTATAGCTCTATATTGACCATCACTTTTGGCGATGTCTATTTCAGGATGGGAAATGAAAAGGGATTTAAGTTTACCGGTGTTTACAGCAAAGGGGACAGTAACGAGCTGGATTGTCTGGAGGATGCTTATTATACATCGCTTGATTATACGGGAACAACCGGTATTACTTCAGCTCAGGATTGGAATGCATCTGCCGCTAACAAGAACTGTATATATTACGTAGGTGCAGATGTGACCAATAACAATACCAATATCATTGCCGGAACGACTTGCGGAAAGCTCTCACTTTCTGATACAGCTGGTGACTTTTATGCTCCAATAAACTTCACAGCGACGGCTGCTTCATACAGTCGCACATTTGACGGATACGGAATCATGACTTTGCCATTCGAAGCAATTATTCCTGCCAATGTAAAGGCATATACCCTGCAATATTCCACAACCGAAGTTGCCTGTAAGATGATTGCCAATAACAAAATCCCGGCGAACACTCCAGTACTGATAAAAGGAACAGGAACTTTTACATTTGAAGGAACTGGCAGTGTTTCGACGCCTCATGCATTAAAGGTAAATGATATGACTGGAGTATATATCGCTGTAAAAGCTCCGGCCGGTAGTTTTTCACTCAAAACGGTTAATGGAGTGACTGCCTTCTATAAAGTAACCAGCGGAACAGAACCGACCATCAATCCTTTCGGTGCATATCTGATGCCAGGCCAGATAGTTACAGCATCTTCTCTTCCGTTTAAACTTGATGAAACTGCCGCTGCCGTTGAGGTGATTAAGATGGATAGCGTGATGGATAATACGATTTACGACATTTGGGGCCGTCGCGTCAATGAGCCAAAACGAGGTGTTGTGTATATCCGCGGAGGTAAAAAGATCGTGATTTATTAATTTCATATTTAGGGAAATACCTATCTTAAATTCAAATAGTAATGCAAAAGAAAAAACGGAATTTGGTTATGGCTATAGGAGTGTTGTTAGCCATATCCTCATCACAGATTTATAGTCAGCAACCAACTCTAAAAGATGCCTTTGCCGGAAAGTTCCATATCGGCACAGCTCTGAATGCGCAGCAGATTACCGGAAAAGATACCGCTGCTGTACGGGTGATAAAGTCACAATTTGATGCCATTGTTGCCGAGAACTGTATGAAAATGGGACCTATTCATCCCAAAGAAGATGTATTTGATTTTTCATTGGCAGACAAGTTTGTGGAATTTGGAGTGAAAAACCATAAGTTTATCACAGGGCATAACCTTGTGTGGCATTCACAGACACCTTCCTGGCTTTTCAAAGATAAAAACGGAAAAGATGTATCGCGGGAAGTCCTGATTGAGCGGATGAAAAAACACATTTATACTGTAGTAGGCAGATATAAGGGCAAAATAAAAGGCTGGGATGTGGTAAATGAGGTGATTGATGACAGAGATGGATCGTTGAGAAAGAGTAAGTTTTATCAAATTATAGGAGAAGACTTCATCAAACTCGCTTTTCAGTTTGCACACGAGGCTGATCCTAATGCAGAACTTTATTACAATGACTATTCGCTAACCAATCCGGTTAAACGTAAAGGGGCAGTCGCTATGGTGAAGAAACTTAAAGAGCAGGGCATCAGGATTGATGCAGTGGGCGAGCAATGCCATATCGGACTCGATACGCCTACTCTTGAAGAGTATGAGCAAACAATCAAAGATTTTGCTGCACTTGGAGTAAAGGTGATGATTACCGAAATGGATATTTCAGTGCTCCCGATGGACTGGAGTGTCGGTGCGGATGTGTCAGCCCAGATTCAATATAAAAATAAATCAGACCTATACGTTAATGGTTTGCCGGATTCAGTGAATGCTGTTTTCGAAAAACGATACATGGACTTCTTTAAGCTCTTCCTGAAATATAAGGATGTTATTACCCGCGTGACTTTATGGGGTGTGGATGATTCCCAATCCTGGAAGAATGGCTGGCCAATTCCTGGCCGTACGGATTATCCGTTACTGTTTGACAGAAAGTATCAGGCCAAACCGATAGTCGAAAAGATCATAAGAGTAGCCCAGAGTAATTGATAGTAATTTGAGTGGAAAGTCCGGTGAAAGCCGGACTTTTTTATTTTCAAGGGCAGACGAATCTCAAACAGGGTGTAATAAAAAGTCAATCCGGGGTATCTCAAGGAATTGAAATCTATTATTGCAACAAGAATATCTATTTCTGTAAAGGTATGGCGTGGTCAGATTCTACTTTTGTCTTAACGCAATCATTGTCCGGATGGCAGGATATAAAGTGATTTGAAAATAACCAGACTAGAAAAAACAAATAAACTCAAACTTGTTCTCAATAATAGTTTTCAAAAAAATGAAGGTAAAGAAAGTATTGACTGCCGGCTTAATCACAGCAGGTATGATATTCTTGTCCAATACAGAGATGATCGGACAAACGGCCTCTTTCGGCTATTTTAAGTATAAGGGAAAAGATGCCCGTTTCGATAAAAAGATTGATCCGAAGAATCAATACCTGAATCCGGTGATTGCCGGTTTTTATCCTGACCCCTCTATCTGTCGCAAAGGTGATACCTATTATCTAGTAAATTCCTCTTTCAGCTTTTATCCCGGAGTCCCTATTTTCAAAAGTAAAGACCTCGTCAACTGGACTCAGATTGGCCATGTTCTGGATAGACCATCGCAATTAAACCTGACTAATCAGGGAATTTCCCAGGGAATCTTTGCTCCGGCTATTGAATACAATCCCCACAACGATACTTTCTACATGATCACCACCAGTGCCTATGGTATCGGTAACTTTTTCGTGAAATCTAAAGATCCGGAGAAGGGGTGGAGTGATCCGATTCTATTACCGGAAATTGATGGTATAGATCCTTCATTCTTCTTTGATGAAGACGGAAAAGGTTACATCGTACACAATGCAGCTCCAAACGGTACTCCGGATTGGAATCAGCAACGTGCCATCCGTCTCTATGAGTTTGATGTCAAAACCGATAAACTCACTGGCAAGTTTAAAGAAATCCTGAGAGGAGGAACACACATTGAGCGCAAACCAATCTGGATTGAAGGTCCTCACATGTACAAAATCAAAGGTTATTACTATCTGATGTGTGCCGAGGGAGGAACCGATACCGATCACTCAGAGGTGGTATTGCGTAGTAAATCACCATGGGGTCCGTTTGAAGAGGCAAAAGCAAACCCAATCCTGACTCAACGGGATCTGCCGGATAATCGCCCGGAACGGGTAACCTGTGCAGGACATGCCGATTTGATTCAGACTCCAAAAGGTGACTGGTGGGCAGTCTTTCTGGCCAGTCGTCCGTATGAAGAGAATCTTATTAATACCGGACGGGAGACCTATTTATTACCTGTAGTCTGGAAAAATGGGTTTCCGGAAATTTTGGCAAAAGGAAAAGCCATTCCGACTGTTGTCAAGAAAGCCGGACTATCGACATCAAAATATCCTTTGACCGGAAACTTTGTGTATAACGAAGAATTTAATTCCAAGAAACTGGATAATTCGTGGATTTATGTCCGTACACCTAAGGAGCAATTCTATACATTGGAAAATGGCAAACTGAATATTAAACCACTCCCTGTAAATATTGATGAGCGGAAAAGTCTCTCTGCGATCTTCCGCAGACAACAGCATTTATCCTTTGAGGTGGAAACGCAATTGGAATTTTCGCCAGCATCGGAAAAGGATTTTGCCGGAATTACTTTCTTTCAGAATGAAGCTTATTATCTGGTAGCAGGTAAAACAATCGTAAACGGTGTTCCTTCACTTGTACTCAATCGTGTAGAAAAGGATAAGGTGACATTGGCTTCTGTTGCATTGTCCTCGCAAGAATCAAATCTACCGGTATCCTTGAAGGTAATAGGTAAAGGGCGTTACTACGATTTCCTTTACAGCACAGACGGTAAGACATGGAAAACCTTATATGCAAATGCAGATGCGGCCAATTTGAGTACCAGACGCTCCGGCGGATTCATTGGTGCCTGCATCGGACTTTATGCAACAAGTGCAGCAAAATAAAATTTCAAAATAATCAGATCAATGGACAACACATCTCAAAAAGTTTCATTCATTGAAAAAGTAGGTTACAGTTTAGGCGACTTAGCGGCAAACCTGATTTTTCAGACATTAATGACATTTCTCGCATTCTTTTATACAGACGTATATAAAATTCCGCCAGGAACAGCTTCGGCAATTATTTTTACCGGGGGAATGATTGGTGCATTTTTCAATCCGGTAATGGGTATCATAGCCGACCGTACTATGACACGTTGGGGCAAATTCCGTCCCTGGATTTTGTGGACAGCCGTGCCTTTTGGTATTATCGCGATGCTGGCATTCAGTACACCGGGCTTTAGTCCGACCGGTAAAATCGCGTATGCCCTGATTACCTATATTTTGCTGGTGATTGCCTATTCGGCTAATAACTTACCTTATGCATCACTTAGTGGAGTTCTCACCGGAGATATGGCTGAGCGTAACAGTATTTCATCTTACCGGTTTGTGGCGGTAATGGTGGCTCAGTTTATTGTTCAGGGATTATTGTTGCCGTTGGTTTTGATTTTAGGCGATGGCGACAAGACAAAAGGCTTTGAACACGTAATGGCTATTTTTGCTGTAACCGGAGTGATTTTCTTTGTCATCACCTTCCTGACTACAAAAGAACGGATTATCCCGACTGCTGAACAAAAGTCGAGTATCAAAGACGATGTAAAAGATCTTTCCCGGAATAAGCCCTGGATTGCGATGCTGGTTCTTACCGTATTCATATTTATAACCTTGTCATTGAAAGGAGGAATGTACGTTTTCTATTTTAAGAATTACCTGAATGGTGACTCTTTGACCTCATTCCTGCAGAATATCGGATTTAACGGTTTTATCGCCGGACTGAATGGTTTGTTGGTGAATATGGGACTACATGGATTTACCTGGCCAAAAGATGCTCCTACATCTGCCTTCAGTTTGTTTAATGCCGGTGGTATTATTATGATGATGGTTGGTATCGGTTTTTCCAAAACATTAGCTGACCGCTTTGGAAAGCGTGATGTATTCGGAACCAGTCTGTTCGTCTCAGCATTGTGTCTTTTGTTGTTCTATTTTTATGCACCGCAGTCGATTGCGTTGGTGTTTTTGACCCAACTCGCTCACGGATTTTTCTATGGAATCTCAACGCCTTTGTTGTGGGCAATGATTGCTGACGTGGCAGACTATTCCGAATGGAAAAACAACCGCCGGGCTACTGCAATTATCTTCTCTGCGATGATTTTCGGATTGAAAGCCGGGCTGAGCATTGGTGGTGCTTTGGTGGCAGGTATTCTGGCTTCGTATGGTTATGACCAACAGTTGCCGGTACAATCTCCTGAAACCATTAGCGGTATCCGTTTGTCCATGAGCGTTTTCCCGACGTTGACATTCTGCGTTAGCGTTGCCTGTCTGTTTTTCTATGAAATCAATAAGAGTAAAGAGACTCAGATTCAGACCGAGTTGACCGAACGTCGTAAAAGCTCAAAATAGAATGCAGAGGTTGGGATACAACCGAGTATTTATCCCATATATTCAGAATGATATTTTTAATAGATTTAATATTCAAATAGCCCTAAGGGCAAATCAGATTTTATGCAAAAGCCAAGATATTTAGTGCCCCATCTTTACACAGCCGATCCGGCAGTACACGTATTTAATGGAAAACTTTACATCTATCCGTCACATGATATCGAATCAGGAATTCCGGAAAATGATAACGGCGATCATTTCGATATGCGCGATTACCATGTATTTTCCATGGATGATATTGATGGTGACGTGACCGACCACGGTGTCGCTCTGGATGTGAAAGATATTCCGTGGGCAGGTCGTCAGTTGTGGGACTGCGATGCAGCATACAAAGACGGAAAATACTACGTGTATTTTCCCCTGAAAGATAAGAATGACGTTTTCCACATCGGTGTTGCGGTCAGTGATCGTCCCGAAGGACCTTTTATACCGGAATCTGATCCGATAAAAGGCAGTTACTCGATTGACCCTTGTGTGTTTGAAGAAGACGGTAATCACTACATGTACTTTGGAGGATTATGGGGTGGTCAATTGCAACGCTACCGCGATAACAAAGCCATCGAATGCGGTCACGAACCAGCTGATGATGAACCGGCACTGCCATCCAGAGTCGTAAAACTGAGTGATGATATGCTTGGATTTGCCGAAGAGCCTCGTCCGATTGTTATTTTGGATGAAAATGGGGAACCGCTGAAATCCGGCGATCACGAACGTCGTTTCTTCGAAGCATCCTGGATGCACAAGTATAACGGAAAATATTATTTCTCCTATTCAACGGGTGATACACATTTGCTTTGTTATGCCATTGGTGATAATCTGTATGGACCATTTACCTATCAGGGAGTAATTTTAACTCCGGTAGTGGGTTGGACTACACACCATTGTATTGCTGAGTTTAAGGGGAAATGGTATCTGTTT
>JAUZOF010000087.1 GCA_030706585.1 Bacteroidota bacterium | reverse complement strand
CACTCAAATCAGTTAAACAGTCTGGTAATTCTAAGTTTCACCCCGAGGTAAAACATGATTCTATTGATATCATCAATAAAGAGTCAAATCCCCAAATCAAAAAAGAACGGAAAATAATTCTTGAACCTGAAGAAGATAATGTCTATTGTTATGATGTCGAAGTTAATCAGGATACTTCTATTACAAATAAATATATTGAAAAATTACCTATTAAACAGGATGGAGAGAATATAATCGTTGACCAAATGCCCGAATTTCAGGGTGGAAATGCAATGTTATTCAAATATATTGAACAGAACCTCGTCTACCCTGAACAACTTCAAAAAGAGAAAATCGAAGGATCGGTTATCTGTTCATTCATTGTAGGTGAAGACAGTACATTATCAGATATAAAAATCGTTAGGAGCCTTCATCCATTATTAGATGAAGAAGCAATCCGGATAGTTAAGTCTTTTCCCAAATGGAATCCGGGAAAACAAAATGGAATTGTTGTACCGGTGAGATTCACAATGCCGATTCGATGTGCTTTACCCCATAAACAGAAATAACCCATGTCCAGAAAAATCCAATTCCACACCTTTCATCTGTTGTTTCGTCTCTTTTCCTATTTAGCGGATAAATCGGGAGGGTGGAGTCTGTTTGTGCGACCAAAGCTGGTGATTGGGGCGTTGATTGTGGGATTAGGAATATCAACCCCCGATATCACTTTTGCTCAACCTAAAACATCGATACAAAAGGGCCAATCTTACTTTACAAAGAAAAAGAGAAAAACAAAGAAGAAACTCATTTATAAAAGGTCACATCAAGTAGAGGATGTAACTGTTGTTACCACTTGTTATACAACACTTATAGAGGATGATAAAGAACCCCGTCCCAAGGTGATTCTATCCGATACTGTGATTTACGACCAAGCAGATCAGAGCCAGTTCAAAGAACCATACATCAAAGATAGAGTAGGTGAATGTAAGAACAGCATTGAGCTTATGCAAAAGCTCGTATCTGAGAATCTGATTTATCCACCAAAAGCAATTAAGAAAAAGATTGAAGGAACTGTGGTTTGCTCATTCATCATTGATAAGCAAGGAATTTTGAAAGATATCGAGGTGATAAAAAGCGTCCATCCATTATTAGATGCTGAGGCGAGACGTATTCTTTACAAATTCCCCGATTGGATTCCGGCGAAAAAAATAGATCGAACAGTAGTAGTTAAATACACCCTACCCATCCGTTTTTCCTTACCTCAAAAAAAATAACGCCGACCCACTTTCGCAGACCGGCGTGCATTAATCAAGAAACTAAATATAGTCACTTTCAAAAGTCTTTTATCGGATTAAATTAATCCTTTTCAGCATGCGCATGGCACGGAGCCTTTTCAGTTTATTCCCAGTAATCACAAAGTGATACGAGATGCAGGCTGTGATGAAGAAGACAAAAGTCTGAACCCATAGGGCAATGTATTCGAAACGGATTTGATGAAGGTCAGCCCCCATCGTACTTAGTTTCAGGAAGCCCTGAATTCCAAAAGTAGAAGGGAAGAGATAAGAAAACCATTTCCATCCTTCGGGGATAGCAGCCTGTGGCCACGATACCCCCGCCAGAAAGAGCAGAGGAACGGAGGTAAAGACGAAAATCAGCATAGGAGTCTCGCGGTCACGAATTACTCCTGCCAGTGTGATGGCAAAGAAGATAGCCGACAACAGGTATGGCAGCAGAAAGAGCATAATCTGTCCCGGATGCCCCACCATCGGGAAGTCGAAAATAGAAGGCACTCCACGCAGTACCCACGCACACACCGGTGCATAGATCATGAAATAGCACAGCGCTTTTCCCGTTACAATACGCAGGCTCCCTATGAAATGATGATGACCGAATTCGAGCGGGAAGGTACGGTTCGCATGATTGCGGCTGGTTCCGGTGAGCATACCGACACCCAATAAAAGAGTCTGCTGGATAATCAATATCAGAATAGCAGGAACCATAGCCGACCCAAATCCCACTTGCGGATTAAACATCGGCACCCAATCGTATCCGGCAGGTGTAGTGGCACGGTCGCCCTGGGTTAGGGTGACGTTACCCAGATTGCGTACCTGTATTTCTTTACCCATTTTCATTGAAACATCGGTAGAGGCCGTGAGCATCGCTTTGTAAAAGAGCATGCTGCTCATATCACTGTAAAGCGAGACGGTCGATTGTTCCCCCCGGGCAATGTTTCGGCTGAAATCTTCGGGAATAAGCAGAATACCATAGGCCTGACGGCGGTGCATCAGCTCCTGTCCTTCACTCACTTCCGTACAGCGGGAAACGACATGTACATCGGGTGTCCCGTCAATACGGCGGATAAAGTCACGGCTCAGGGATGAGCGATTCTGGTCCACCACCACCATCGGTACCTCACGCACCATCTCATTATGATACATGTAGGAATAAAGCAGCGGGTATCCGAAAGGAACCACCAGAAAGAAGATAATCACCCCGGCATCGGAAAAGACACTCTTCAACTCCTTAAACCAGACGGTGAAGATGTCGGCAATCACGGCCCGCAGGAAGCGGTATAGTTTTGTTTCGGGCATATTGTTTTAGATTAAAGACCATGAGATAAAAGAGTCAGGACTTTGGTAGAGGCACCGAAAAATGGCAGGGTGTCAGTCTCCCTCGCATTTCTGCGTGCCGCTGATGCATTTCTGCACGCCTCCCTCGCATTTCTGCGTGCCGACGGGGCATTTCTGCGTGACTCCCTCGCGTTTCTGCATGCCGACGGAGCATTTCTGCGTGCCTCTCTCGCATTTCTGCATACCGACGGAGCATTTCTGCATGCCGACGAGGCATTTCTGCGTGACTCCCTTGCGTTTTTATCACTTGTCTGATTTCTTATGTCTGGGAATACTACATTTTATACTCCTTATATTTCAAAGCATGTTTGAGTTTGGGCAAAAAAGGCAACGGCAACAACATGAATCCCATCAATACCAGATAATCTATCCGTGAATAGTACATACTAATACCGTTCAGCGCCTGATCCACATAGATGAGGAAGTAGTGGCGCAACGGGAAAATATGACTGAGTACCTGTAACGGTTTGGCCATGGCAAAGACCGGAAAGGAAAATCCCGACATAGACACCGAAATCACCCCAATCAGACTCGCCGCACTCAATCCCAACCGCAATACCGGCAGCAGCGAGATAAAGAATACTCCCAAAGCCTGCGATGCCATTACCATCAACATAAGCGCCAGCACCATTGGCCAGACTCCGCTCATCAACGGGAAGTGCAGGTATTTGTAAAGCAACACCTGAAAGAATACACCCACCAACGTAAAGATGACCGTATGTGGCAACAGTTTGCCGATTATGGAAACCGTCATCGAATCCCCGCCGGTATGCAGCCAGTGCAGTGTCGTCTTTTGCTTGATTTCTATACCTATCGAATAAACGGTCAGTAACAAAACCAACAATTGCAAAACACCGGGCAATAAGATATTATTGAGGTAAATGGAATAGTTCATCCACGGATTACTCAACGGATGCGAATCCACCACAATGGGTTGCAGCTGCGCCATAATCTGCCGCAACTCCTGACCTTTGGCCAGACGCGTTTTGCGATTTGCAGCTCCCGACACCAATACCGATACGGTCTTCATATCTTTGAAAACCAAAGACGAAGCAATGAAAAAGGTATTATTGGTGTAAAATGAAATCTTCGGTTGCTCCCCATTTACCAAATCGCGGGTGAAATGGCGCGGAATGACAAACACGGCATAGACTTTTCCTTCCTGCATGGCCGAGCGGGCTTCTGCAAACTGAGCCGATTCCATCACCACCTGACTTTGGGAAAAGACATCCAGCTGGCGAATGACGTTCCTCGATGTCGATGTCCCGTCCAAATTAACCACTGCTACAGGTAGGTTGGTTGGCAGTCCGTTTTTCATCAGCGAAGTAAACAGGAAGTAGCAAAACAACGGCGCAATCACCATCGTAAAGACGTAAATCGGATGCGATACGAGTCGCCGTATTTCCCGACGAATGACGGGGAAAAGACCTATATTATTTACCATTGAATCATTTTCAATTTACATTCAATTCCTCAGTTCCTCATTCCCTCAATCCCTAACCAGCAGCACCGACATTCCGGGACGCCAATCAGCTACTTTCTCCACCGGACGAGCGCGTACCTCAAAGGTTTTCGCATCAAACTGGCCGGTCACTTTGGTCGATTTCCATGCCGCGTAGCTACCCATATCCTTGAGGAAAGTTACTTTCAGCGTAATCTCTTTATTGTCCAATGCCGGAACTTTGGCCTTGAAAGTTGCACCCATTTTCAGCTCTTTCAACTGGTCTTCACGCACGTTGAATACCACCCAACTATCATTCAAATCCACCAGATTCATGATGGGCGCTCCGGTTCCGACTAATTCACCCACTTTCGGGTAAAGCTCTGAAACTTCAGCATCAACCGGAGAGGTAAGGACCGTCTCTTTCAGGTAAGACCGGACTTCCTGTACCGCACCTTTAGCGCGGTCCACCATTGCAGCGGCAGCCAGTTTATCTTCACGTTCGGCACCGTTTTTTGCCATGTCGTATTGAGATTTCGCAGCTTTTTCGGTGGCTACAGACGCTTTGTAGTTGGCCTCGGCTTCATCGCGTTTCTGTGCGGCTACCACACCTTTGTCAAACAGAGTTTGCACGCGGTCAAACGATTTCTTAGCAATCTCACGGCCGGCTATGGCTTTTTGCCACAACTCATAAGCACCTGTTATCTGCTCCTGACGGGCACCTTTGATGGCCTTCATGTTTTGCGCCTGCGCCGCATTCTCGGCCGCCTCGGCCTGAGTCAGTTTGGCCAATACTTCGGGAGAATCAAGGATAACCAGTGTATCACCTTTG
Source organism: Bacteroidota bacterium (assembly GCA_030706585.1). Taxonomy (GTDB): domain Bacteria; phylum Bacteroidota; class Bacteroidia; order Bacteroidales; family UBA7332; genus CAXXIC01. The sequence goes on along the minus strand of JAUZOF010000087.1, from coordinate 6,622 downwards.
GATACTTTTTCTCCTTCGGCAAAGCGAAAAGCCTGAATGCGTCCGGGCACTTTACCCGAAATGCGTATTTCGGTCGCTTCCACCTGTCCCTGAATCACCTCCTGCTGAGGCTTCAGGCATAAAAATCCGATAACGATTGCGGCTATGATTCCAGCCAGCAGAATCAGAAATACCCAGAAAAGTCTGTTCTTTTTCATGTTTTATAGTGAGATGTGTTATTTAATGTGATATAAAAGCTTGTGTTATCATCCCGCACTTGATGCGGGATCTCTCAATCATAAAAAATAATTTTAGTGCACTGCTATTTTGAGATCCCGTGTCAAGCATGGGATGACAGCGCGAATATTTGTTTAATGATTAACTGCTCCCTTAGCGGCTTAGCTTTTAATTGTTTTACTTTAGTTCTTCTCCCAACGCTTTTGCCAGATATACCTTGCAAAGTCTTACATCAATCTCCGCATCAATCTTTTCGGAGTTTGCAGAAAGCCAGGCAGTCTGAGCTTCCAGTACATTGGATGCGGGGATTACTCCTTCGTTGAATCCGAGCGTTGCATAACGCAGGTTCTCTTCCGCTTTCTCCATATTCTTTTTCGCAGCGATGAGGCGCTTAGAGGCTTCGTTGGATTTATACACTGCCTGGTTTACCTGCAATTCGATTTTCTCTTTTACCTCATCCAACTGAAGCTGGGCTACGCGGGTTTCGCTTTTGGCGGCTTTCAGGTTGTGGAAGTTTTCGCCCCAGTGGAATATCGGGACATGTACTGCCACGCCCACATTCCACATACCACCGAATTTGGTTTCGTAACCGTTGTAGCTGTTGGGATTCGACAAGATATAGCTTCCGGTCATTGCAACTTGCGGCAACAGGTCGGCAATTACCAACGACTCTTTTTTCTTGTAGATTTTGGTGGCCAAATCAAGTGATTTCAATTCAGGACGATTGGTGAATGCCCGGTTTGCATCACCCGAAGCGATGACCATTTCCGGTTCGGTCGGGGTGTTTTCATCATTCAGGATAAATTCGGATTGAAGGGAAATACCGCACAACTGACACAAGGCCATCCGGCTCAGGCTCAACCCGTTTTCGACTTTGGATAAAACGGTTTCGGCTTCATTCTGTTTCACCTTCACAGTCAGACCGTCCGCTTTGGTGGCTACGCCGGTAGCGATAGAGGTTTGCACATCGGCATCCAGTTTCTGAAGGAGTTTCACATAACCTTCCGCCAGCTTTTTCTTGTTGGCCAATGAAACGACCTGCCAGTAGTTTTCGTCCGTTTTCAGGATGATGTCCTGCAGGTTGGTGTTGTGTTTGGTTTTGGCCAGCTCCTCGGCAAATTTGGTAATCTCGTTGTAAGCTTTGATTTTACCGCCCATATAGATAGGCTGGGTTACGGTCAGGATACCGGCAAAGACATTCTTCATATCCATTTCGAAAGCCTCTTTGGGGATGATGGCGTAATCTTTCCAAAGTATTTTCTCGGGATTGGTCTTGGGATTGAATGGACTACCGTTTTTGTCCAGCGGAACTGCACTTCCGTTTACCATTGTCCAGGAGTTGTTGACCTGGTCTGCACGAAAACCGAAAGAACCGTCAGACATCACAGTTCCCACCGGCAGGTAAGCATCTTCGCTCAGCAGGGAGATGTTTTTGCTGTTGCGCAGGTAAGTTCCGGTAAAGGAGACATCGGGCAGGTATTTGGTAAATGCCGCTTTCTTTTTGCTATGCTCTTCGGTGATTTTCTCTTGAGAGATTTTGAGTTCTTTGTTATTGTCGATGGCCATGCGGCGGCAATCTTCGAGGGTGAATTTTTGCTGTGCCTGTGCAGTTACCACACTGCATACAACAACTATTCCGAATACACCTATTTTCATTTTCAGATAATATTTTAATTTCAAAATTCAATGGAACTTACACGCATTGACAGGCTCTCCCGAGTGGAGTCAATGCGTGCTTATTCACTGATATCTTATTTATATGAATTCGGGGACAAAATTACTCTCACTTTAAGGGTTGCATTTTCCCCAAAATGAATTACTTTTATCCAATCGCGCAAGCCTTTTTATTTTAGCCACGAATTCACGAATAAAAACCGGAGTTAAACTCTGATATTTCAAGCGAATACTCCCGAATCTTTTTTCAAGACTGAAAAAAGGGAAGAAACATCTCATTCGTCCATTCGTAGCCTGGTCACAACAATTACAAATATGATTCACGGAATAGCCCTTCGCAATATACTTTTCAGCCTCGAATCCCGGGGCGTTGATTTTGATGACCTGCTCACGGAGGTCAATCTTACTCCGGATGACCTCTATAAGACCGATGTGGTGGTTTCGCCTGTGCAATTGGGTGAATTCCTGGAGAAAACGGTCGCAAAGCTAAACGACCATCGCATCGGACTAAAGATTGGGTTCGAATCGCCTTTTTCCACGTTGGGCGTACTTGGGCAGATTTATCAAAGCTGTAACACCTACGCCGAAGCGTTGGAAAACATGAAAAAGCACATCGACCTGATTGATACGCTCAACTATTATGATTTTCAGATAAAAGAGGACGGTATCTACCACATCACACGCATTCATGAGGATTGGTTGGAGAATTATCCGATGGCGGCCCGGCAAATGACGGAGCACAACATCGGGTTTAACATACGGAATCGTCGTGAGTTCCTGGGGCGCATCGTGAAGCCGGTGAAGATATATACTCCCTATCCCAAAGAGGGCGAGCGCGACTTGCTGGAGGAGTATTTCGACTGTCCGATTATATTCGGGGCAGAGTATCTCTGTATCGTTTTGCCACTGGAAATGCTCGATTGGAAAATTCCGACCGCCAATCCCGATGCCTTGCAGATGTACGAAAGCTACATCCAACGCATAAAAAACCGGCGCAACGTCTGGACCGAGCATACCAAGCAACATATCTTTGAGCAAATGAAGAGTACGGCTCCGTCACTCAACCTGATAGCGTCGCTGATGAATCTTTCCCCGCGCACATTGCAGTTTTATCTGAAAAAAGAGGAGACTTCGTTTCAGGAGCAGCTCGACCTGATACGTTTCGAGTCGGCCAAGTTATTGCTGAAACAGCCGCAAATTCCTATCGTTGAGGTTGCCGACCGGCTGGGCTTCGAAGTGCAAAGCTCCTTTAACCGTTTTCTGCAAAAGCGTATCGGGAAAACGCCGAAGGAGTTTCGTCGGGAGCTGATGGGAGAATAGTTATTGCAGCCCAAACTTTTCCAAAGTTTAGAACTTTGGAAAAGTTGAACATCGAAATCTTGATAATTTCATACCATTATCCAATGAAAAAAATAACCGCAATCATTGCCGCACTCTTATTTACCCTGAATATGATGGCATCGGAAAAGAAAGCTACGGTGGACCTGATTCCCGTCCCCGTGCATTGCAAAGTGGGAAAAGGGACATTTACCTTTTCACCCAAAACAGAAATCTGCCTCACCACGGACAATCCCGAGATGCGAAATGCCATCGCCATTTTATCCGAACGGCTGGAGCGCAGTGCCGGAATTCAACTTAACGTAACTGCAAATGCGAAAGGCGCACAAGTCATCGTCTGCTGGCTGAATCCGGCCATTCCGCATAAAGAGGGCTATAAACTGCATGTTACTCCGCACCGTATCGAAGTTGCGGCAGCCACTCCGGCGGGGATTTTCTACGCTATGCAAAGTATCCGCCAACTGCTTCCGGCGACTATTGACAAAGATTCGTTGTCTGCCGGTGTCAAGTGGTCGGTGCCTTGCGTGGAGATTGAGGATTACCCGCGCTATCCTTACCGCGGACTGATGCTGGATGTCTGCCGCCACTTTTTCCCGGTTTCTTTTGTCAAGAAATATATCGACTACCTGGCTTACCATAAGATGAACCGTTTCCACTGGCACCTGACCGATGATCAGGGATGGCGCATCGAGATAAAGAAATACCCGAAACTGACGGAGGTGAGTGCCTTTCGTGACCGCACCCTGATTGGACACTACAGCGACAAACCGCGCCGCTGGGACATGACGCACTACGGCGGCTATTACACGCAGGACGAGATCCGTGAGGTCATCGCGTATGCGCAAAAACGTTTCGTTACCATCATTCCCGAAATAGAGATGCCCGGTCACGCTGAGGCGGCTTTGGCGGCTTACCCGAATCTTTCGTGTAGCGGAGGCCCGTTTGAATTGGTCGGCGATTGGGGCATTCGGAAAGATATCTATTGCACCCGCGAAGAGACCTTCCAGTTTGTACAGGACGTACTGAGCGAGGTGGCGGAGCTGTTTCCAGCTCCGTATATCCACATCGGTGGGGATGAAGCGCCTAAGCTGCGTTGGTCGCGCTGCTTTGCCTGTCAGGAACGTATTAAAAAGGAGGGATTGAAGGACGAGCACGAACTGCAAAGCTACTTTATCCGTCGCATGGAGGATTTCCTTCAAACCAAAGGAAAACGAATCATCGGTTGGGACGAGATACTGGAAGGTGGTCTGGCGCCGAATGCCACCGTGATGTCGTGGCGGGGAACGGAGGGCGGTATCGCAGCTGCACGCCAGCATCACGATGTGATTATGACTCCGCTGCAAAGCGTTTACCTCGACCATTATCAGGGAAAACAGGCGGACGAACCGCTGGCTATCGGCGGTTTTACTCCTTTGTCCAAAACGTATGACTTTGACCCTACTCCTGCATCGCTCAAACCTGACGAAGCGGCCCATATCCTCGGAGTGCAGGGGAATCTCTGGACGGAATACATCGCCACCGAAGCCTATGCCGAATACATGGCCTTCCCGCGTGCGGCAGCCATTGCTGAAACGGCCTGGTCTCCTCAGGCAAATAAAGATTTCAACGCTTTTCTGAATCGGTTGAATCTGCTTCTGTCGCATTACGATGCGATGGGGTTGCGCTACAGCCGGTCATTTCAGAAGTGAGAATAGGTGAGTTTTATAGTAAAACTTCAACGGATTGAGACAGACCGATGAAACGGTTTGTCAACGAGGTTGATAGATGAAAGAGATAATCTTACGGGTGTCGCGGTTTTTAACCGCGATAATATTCGGAGAGAATCAGCGGTTAAAAACCGCTGCACCCGTAAAGTATTGCTGTATATGAGAATATTCTTATTCAGACTGTTCTTTCGCCATTCAAAATGGGTTGACTATAACTCACTGCAAATTTGCAGGGGTTCGAAACTTGGCGAGAACGGCTGTTGCAAATCTGCAGGGAATAATTTCACTGTGAAATTGGTTGCTGCAAATTTGCAGGAGATAATTTCAATGCGAGAATGGTTGCTGCAATTTTGCAACAAACTTTCCAGGAGCGGGAACGGTCGCTGCAAAATGCAGGAGATGTTCCCGAAGCGGGACGAGTTGTCGCAGTTTAGCAGGAGATGTTCCCGATGTGGGACGGACTGTTACAAAATTGCAGGGAATGTTCCCGATGTGGGACGATGCGCTGCAATTTGCAGGAGATATTCCAGGTGTTGGAATGGTCGCTGCAAGTTTCAGGGAAAATGAATTACTATAAAAACAAAGAAAGCCGGCTCACGATGAACCGGCTTTCCTTGTTTTATTGATATTGAATGTAAATGGGTCTTGGTTTTTCCTTCAACACCTCTTCGGGGGTGAGCATGTGGTGAGGAGGATTCTTGAGGTCGTTTTTGTAAAACAGTTTGAATCCTGTAAACTGTACCGGCTGGTGGTGGATGTATGCCTCGTAACTGTCGTGTTTCAGGTAAGGAGCGCCCCAACCGTCCATGTTCATCACAATCTGTACTTCGGGGTGAAGTTTGATGTTCTTGTAGTTCTTCACCATGCCCTGAGTAAAACGGTGTACAATCAGGATTTTGGTGCTTAGGTGGTTCTCCTTGACCAGTTTGGCCAGATAATTCGAGCAATAATTCACATCTTCGGCATCAAACCACCCGATTTTCGTACCCGGACGGTGACCTTCTTTCATGGAAAATTCAGGGTCGATTGCCAGATGTACATTCGGCATTTTCAGATACTTTTCGAGCAAAGGCACTTCCGCCTTCAAGTTACTCAACGCCACCTGTATATCGAGGAATACGATGGCATTGCCCATTTTAGCAATAGTCAGCGCCGAATCAATCTGCTTATCCGGCATCCGGTAACGGTACATTCCATCTTTGCCCGGACTACCCTGCGCCACTACCGCGATGTAGTGAATGGCCGGAATCACCGGTGTCGTCGGGTCGGCCTTTTGCCACGCTTTCATCTCGGCATGCAACTTCACCCAAAGCTCTTTCGGAGGATATTCACCCAAAACCCCCATTCGCTTAGAGAAAAGATTCCCGTAATAGGCAATGATACGGTGGAAGGGTAGAATTGCTCCGTTTTGCGGATAAGGTTGAGGCTTCACAGGCCATCTGCCGGTCGTGTCACCGTTGACCAGTGCCTGTAGTTTTTTGTTGTATGCGACTGTGTCCAAATTGGTTGTCTCTTTGACAACCTCTTTTGACAAGGATTTCTTTGTTGAATTTTCTTTAGCTGAAGATTCAGATTTGTTTCCGCATCCGGTGAAAAGAAGGAGGGATGCGACGGTTAACGATAAAATGACATTTTTCATAAGGCATAATTGTCTGGTGGTTTAACGGAATGCAAGATAGCGAAAACTT
>JAUZOF010000086.1 GCA_030706585.1 Bacteroidota bacterium | reverse complement strand
CCGGTAGCCCATTTGATGATGGCTTTGGAAGCTCTGTCAAGACCCTCTATTGATGAAAATAAGCTGAAGAAGGAACGTTATCTGGCAATCTCCAAAGAGGCCACGAGGGATATGTCAGAGAAAATAGCCATGATTATGACGCTGTCGATGGCTGAGGAAGGGATGTTTCGGCTAAACTATAGTGAGTTTGACCTGAATGAAGTCATAGAGGTATTAAAAGAGAAATTTACGGCTGTAGCTGAGAAGTGTGTAAGCATATATGTGCAGAATATTGATGAGAAGACAATGATCAGCGCCGATAAAGAACATTTGACTCAAAGCATTGCCAACCTGATTGATAATGCCATAAAATATTCGAATGACTCCGTCCATATTACAATCTCAGTGCAGAGTAAGGGCAAGGATCTGATCCTGTGTGTCAAAGATGATGGTATCGGTATTGCCCAAGATAAAATAAGCAGTGTTTTCCAGAAATATACCCGGCTTAATACTGTAGAAGGCTCTCCTGCCGGATTTGGGATAGGATTGAGCTATGTAAAAACCGTGATAGAAAAACATGCAGGACGAATCGAAGTAATTAGCGAACTGGCCAAAGGAAGTGAGTTTAAGATTCAGATGCCGGTTTTAAGCTACTCATAAAGTTTATTGATATTGAAGTCTGTCTTTGCTTTATCTGTTGTATTCCCTTATTAACGAACCAAGTACACCATATTTGATGAAAGTCTTATTAATTGAAGATGACGCCAATCTGGCATTTATGCTTATTGATGGCCTGGAGAGTGAAGGTTTTGAAGTTCTTCATTTAAATAAAGGAGAAGAGGCATTGAAGGCCTTTGAACGTTTCTCCCCTGATATTATCCTGTTAGATGTAAATCTTAAGGGCGTATTAAACGGATTCGAAGTCGGAAGGACCGTTCGACAGTCCAGCAACATCCCTATAATCTTTACAACAGCCCGTACTCAATATGAAGACCTGCAGCAGGGATTTGGCATAGGAAATGTTGACTATCTGAAAAAACCATACAGTATCAGAGAGTTAAGTCTGCGGATCAATGCACTTCTATCAAGACCGGGTAACCAACCTGCTATAGAACGTAACTCTCAGCATACGGATAAGAAAATAGGAAAGTACCTGTTTAATCCGGTCGAGCATTGTTTGACGATTGATCAAGAAACGATTCATTTGCCTAAGAATGAATGTCTTGTGTTGAACTTATTGGTCGATAAGCAGGGTAAGGTTGTTCAACGGAATGATATATTAAACGCAGTATGGGGCGAAAAAGAGGGATTTATGAGAGAATCATCACTAAATAATATATTATCATCTCTCCGGTCGAAACTCAGTTCCGATTCGCAGGTTGTGATTCAGTCTATCCCCAAAGTGGGTTGTAAGTTGATCATTTTGGAGCAATAAAATTAGTTGATCAAAGTAGGTTTATTGATATAAAAAGCCTGCATTTCAGATTGTACTGAACTGCAGGCTTTTATATTGAAAGGGATCCGGATCACAGAACCGGAGATATTCAGAGGTTCTTATCAGTGACTCAAAGAATTCCAACCCTGAGCTTTAAGTTCTATTTCGCCTCCGTCACGGGTAATCATACATTTACCTAAAGAGGCATTGGTAACGTGGCCGATCACTCTGATGCCCTCGATGGCCGAAACATCATCATGTTTCTCCAGAGGAACGGTGAAAAGCAGCTCGTAATCTTCACCACCATTCATCGCCGCGGTTACAAGGTTCATGTTGAACTCCTCAGCCATGGTGGCAGTTTGGTAATCGATAGGGATTCGCTCTTCGTAGATGCGGCAACCCACATTGCTCTGAGTGCAGATATGCAGCAATTCAGAGGAAAGACCGTCTGATATATCAATCATTGAAGTTGGAACAATACCCTTACCGGCCAAAGCATCCACGATGTCTTTACGTGCCTCGGGTTTGAGCTGGCGTTCGAGGATATACTCTTTTCCGGAGAAGTCAGGTTGTACGGTGGAAGTTCCTTTCAGGACATGTTTCTCACGCTCCAGAAGCTGCAAACCCATGTAAGCCGCCCCCAAATCTCCCGAAACACAAATCAGGTCATTTTCTCTCGCACCGTTACGGTAAGCAATCGTTTCTTCTTCTCCTTCTCCCAGACAGGTGATAGAGATTGTCAGCCCGGTCATCGAAGCGGAAGTATCACCGCCAATCAAATCCACGCCATAGACTTCACAAGCCAGCTTAAGACCGGCATAAAACTCTTCCAGGTCTTCGATAGAGAAACGCTTTGAGAGCCCCAGGGAGATCGTTAATTGTTTCGGACGACCATTCATGGCATATACGTCCGAAAAGTTTACCACCGCCGATTTATAGCCCAAATGCTTCAACGGCACATAGGTCAGGTCGAAGTGAATGCCTTCGAGCAGCAGGTCGGTCGTGATGAGTATTTGTTTATCTGTATATTCCAGCACAGCGGCATCGTCACCAACGCCTTTTTTGCTGGATGAATTTTTTAGTTCAAAGGTTTCGGTCAGGTGCTTGATCAGACCGAATTCCCCTAAAGTGGATATTTCAGTTCGTTGTTTCTCCATTCTATTGCAGTTGTTTTAATAATTCAGTCATGATGAGGGTCATCTTCGGTTGGGCGCTGTTGGCCGCTTCGATGACCTCTTCGTGCGAAACCTTCACCGGATTTCCTTCGTACCACATATCGGTAATCACGGATACGGCAAATACATTCATGCCGCTGTGACGGGCTACAATCACTTCCGGTACGGTGGACATTCCCACGGCATCGCCTCCGATAACGCGGAAATATTTATATTCGGCGGGTGTCTCGTAGGTAGGGCCTTGTGTGCCCACGTAAACCCCTTTTTGAATCAGGATGTGGTTCTCGGCTGCTATCTTTTCCGCCATCCGGATAAATTCCTTCGAATAGGCATCGCTCATATCCGGGAAACGGGGGCCGAGTTCGCTGAAGTTTTTACCTCTCAACGGATGTTCCGGGAAGAGGTTGATGTGGTCGGTGATTATCATTACATCGCCCACCACAAAATCAGGATTCATTCCTCCAGCAGCATTGGAGACGAAGAGGTTCTTTATGCCTAACGCTTTCATCACCCGCACCGGGAAAGTCACCTTCTTCATGTCGTAACCTTCGTAGAAGTGGAAACGTCCCTGCATGGCCAGGATTTCCTTGCCACCCAGTTTTCCGAGGATCAGTTTGCCGCTGTGTCCTTCTACGGTTGAAACGGGGAAATTGGGAATCTCTTCGTACGAAATTTCTTGTTTATCTTCGATATGATCAACCAATTCGCCAAGACCAGAGCCGAGAATGATAGCGGTTTCCGGTTTTGAACGGATGATATTCCGTAAGTAATTAGCGCTTTCTTCGATTATTTCTAACATAGTCGTAGATTTTGGTGTTGAATTCCTCTGTCTTGTTATCCAGGAAAGTTACCTCGATCGGGAGGTAATACATATTCTGTTTCAATGATTCGCTCAGCATCGGTGTCTGTTGCAGGCGGACTGCATCTTTTTCTGTAACCAGAATGATTTTCTTGTCACCGTGAATCTGATGGAACTTTTGCTCAATAATCGCAATGTCCTTCTTGTCAAAGTTATGGTGGTCAGGGAAATTCAGCTCCACGATATTCTCGGCATATTGCTCCAGGTCCGCAATCAGCTTTTTGGTTGAGGCAATACCGGTAACAAGTAGGATGGCCTCTTTTTTCTTGTCTATATTAGTCAGTTCCCGAATCTGGTTGCCCCGTTCAGGGAATACCGGGTGAAGTTTGCCATAATCGATTGAAGAGAAAAAAAGCTGTTGGTGCGGACGCAAAGTCAGATATTTCGAAATGATTCGAATATCCATCGGCTTTGTTGTGGACGGGCTTTTAGTCACAATCATAATATTGGCGCGCTCTTTTGACCAGAGCGGCTCGCGCAGACGGCCGGCCGGCAATAACTTGTCCTCGTAAATTTTGCGGTTGTAGTCCATCAGGAGTATAGACAGTCCTGGTGTGACATAACGGTGCTGGAAGGCATCGTCAAGCAATACCACATCAATCTCGGGATGGATTTCCAATAACTTATGAATCCCGACTCGGCGGCTTTCACAAACTGCCACGATGGCCTGAGGAAACTTCTTTTTGATTTGGTAGGGTTCGTCGCCAATTTCGCGTACACCGGCTTTGTCATCCGCCAGGACGAAACCGCTGGTTTTACGTTTGTAGCCGCGACTCAACACCGCAACCTTAAACTTTTTGCTTAAAATAGAAACCAGGTATTCGGTGTGAGGCGTTTTTCCTGTTCCTCCGACAGTCAGGTTGCCAACGCAAATAACGGGAACCTCAAATGATTCGGAAGGGAGAATGCCCCAGTCAAACAGTTTATTTCTTGTACTCACCGCTATTCCAAACAGAAAAGAAAGGGGAAGCAGTGATTTGGTAATTTTTGGTGATTCTTCTTTCATCTCAATTATTCAATATCCAGGTAAAAAGGCAGGCGGGCCTGCATAGGTTGTTGCTTTTGCAGGTTCTGCAGCACTTTATAATATTTCAGGTTCTCGCCAAAATAGAATTTAGCCAGCACATCTGAGGCGTCATCTTGCATATCGCTGAAAATCTCTTCCATAAAAGATTTCTTTTTGGGGAAACTTTCCACGTTATAGTTTTTCAGTTTCGCTTTTTGAGCGGCCAGTTCCAGTGCAGTCTGAATGCCTCCGAGTTTGTCCACCAGCCCGATTTGTATCGCTTTTTCTCCGGTCCAGACGTGTCCCTGGGCCACAGCTTCTATTTTTTCGGTTTTCACTTTGCGTCCGGCTGCACAACGGCCTACAAACAGTTTGTATCCCTCATTGATGTATCCCTGGAACAGAGCTTTTTCATCAGCCCGCATCGGGCGGTTGATGCTTGGTGTGGTGGCAAAGCGGTTGGTGGAGACTTCGTCAAAGGTTAGCCCCAGTTTCTCCGTTAGCTTTTCCACGTTGGGAAACATGCCGAATATGCCGATAGAGCCTGTGAGTGTCGTCGGTTGAGCTACTATGGCCGATGCCGGGCAGGAGATGTAATAACCGCCTGAAGCGGCATAATCACCCATTGAAACCACGACCGGCTTCACTTTTTGAATCTCTTTGATGACGTGCCAGATTTGTTCCGAACCGTAGGCGCTGCCTCCGGGTGAATTTACCCGAAACACAACAGCTTTTACCGAAGAGTCTCCTTTGACATCCATCAGATCCCTGGAAAGTTTTTCGCTGTTGATGCCTTCGCTGTCTCCGTCATCAATTCCACCGGCAGCATACACGATGGCAACCTTGTCTTCATATTGGGATTCCTGGCTTTCAGCTTTCACCATATCGCTGATTTCGACCAGACCTTTCTCTTCTTTAGCGTCGGAGTGAGCGAGTTTCTTCAGGTAGGTCCATACATCTGTCCGGTAAATCAACTTGTCAGCCAGACGGTATTTTATATCTTTTTCCGCCGGTTGCATCAGCATGCCTTCGTTGGCGTAAGCATTCAGTTTTTCAACCGGTATTTTGCGATTGACAGAGATTTCTTTAAGCAAATGATTCCAGATTTCGGAGATGTATTCTGTTACTTGTGCTTTATTGGCATCGCTCATTTTTTCCTGAATAAATGGCTCAACTGCCGATTTGTATGTGCCGACTTTGAATATCTGCATCTCAATGCCCAGTTTATCCAAAGCCTTTTTGAAAAAGACAGGCTGTCCGCCAATTCCGCGGAAGTCAATCATACCCACCGGATTAAGCAGGATGGTATCGGCAACGGTCGCCAGGTAAAAGTCCTTCTGTGCATATTGGTCGGCATAGGCGACAACGAACTTCCCGCTTTTCTTAAATTCTTTCAGGCGGTTACGGATCTCTTCCACTGTGGCCATACCGGCAATGGGAATCTTGAAATCGAGATAAATACCGCGGATATTATCGTCTTTTTCCGCTTTGTCGATGGCGGAGAGGATATCATCCAATCCTAGTCGTCCCACTTTGTAGTCGGAGAAGATTTGCTGAAACGGATTTTCCTTCGAACGCTCCACAATTTCCCCCTCCAGCTTGAGGTGAAGCACTGAGTTGGGCTTCGTTTTGAAGGTGGTACTCTCCATTTGGCTAATGGCAACGGCAAATACAAAAATGAACAGCGATATAATCACAATCGCCGTGATAAAGAAGCCCAAAGCGCTGGCAAACGCCATCTTGAAAAATTGTTTCATAGTCTATGCTTTTATGATTGTCCTATCTCTTCCAGTTTAATAAGCAGGGTTTCTGCCATTTGTCTTTTAATGTCAATGTGTTCGCGGATATAATTTACCATCGGGTGATTTTCAAACATGCCACGAACAGCTTCAAAGTCAGCATCCTTCACCTTGTTGTTTCCGTCGATACCGAATCCGGTCTGAATCTCCGGAGAGAACTCTTTGCGGGTATCCTCAAGTAACTGTCGATCAAATTTTACAATGGCATCGAGGCTATCGTTGACAAGCTGTGTCAGATCGGAACGGGTCCAGACAGCGACATTTTTACCCAAATGTTGCTCTGTCAGGTTAATCAGCCAGTTCCAGCTCATCACATCGTATGCCGCATCCAGCTCTTTCCAGTAAGAATCCAGTTTTTCTGTAGTATTGATCTTTCCTGATTCAATGTCTGCGACCAGGGCTTCTGCTTTTGCTTTAGGCACGATGGCTCCGGCAATATCGATCCATTCACCCAATCCTTCATCGCTGTTGGGCTTCAGTATTTGTTTGACCTCCTGCATAGAAGAAAAGAGTGCATCGCTCAACCGTTTCATCAACCGGTCGCCCAGATGCTTTAGAATGGCATTTTCATAAAAGGCAATTCCTTTGCCCAATGAATATCCTTTTATCCTGACTCCATTGTAGAGATAAAGGTCTGACGGTTTGCTTTGTAGCTCTTTCAGAATTTCTAAGCCGCGGAGAATTTTGCCTAATGTGTACGGGCTGAAAAGATTACTGTTGATAATATCTGTGCGGACTTCGTCGCTGAGCGTATTCCGTTTCTTCCACTTTTGGGCGTCACGGATAGTCCCAACATTACCCAATGTTGCTCCCGGCATCAGGTAAGTCTCTTTTTTGTTTTCAACCAAATACGAGAAAGGCAAATCAGCTGTATCGGCGTGGCGTGTATGTTTTCCTACAATCATAGAAAATGCACCGACGCGGGAAGGCCACATGATGTAAGAGTCGCTTCCCGTTTTGCATCCACGCTCCAGAATGCCCTGGTGGATAGGGCCGAGGCGGTATAGGTGGTTACTCTGGTTAGTGCCGCTTCCTGCGTTCATAAACGAGTAATAACCGCCGATAAGCAGCGTCGATTTGTGATGGGTGACGGTGAATGGACCGGCGAAAGCGGCGCATGTTTCGCCATGTTCTCCTTGGGAATAGCTGAAGAATAGGGAGTGTACGGCAGAAAACTGGCGCGCCAGATGTACAGCCTGTCCCACGAAAGCGTGGCTGACCATGGCTCCCGATTCCATACAAGCGCCTTTAGCCATGATAAAATGATCAGCCATTGCACCGTCACCAATGTGCGCTGGAAGTTCGGCAGAACTTTGTACGGTTCCATTGACCAACTTCGTAGCTCCTTCGATCGAGGCAGAATCACCGATGCGGAGGTTCTTCAACGAGCCACAGCGCACGATGCGGCAGTTGTCGCCTATAGTTCCCGTGGTCGATGTTACCTGTGCGGTGTATTTGGCAATGATGGATTTGAGTTGTTTGATAAGAGCCGGGCGATGGCGGTAAAAGGCTTGCAGGTAAGCCGTCTGTACCGAAAGCCCGTCGTAGATTACCACTTCACGACTACCTGTCTCGTTGAGTACATTCACCTCAGTGCCGTTTCCAAACGAGCTCACTCCGTCTGTAACCAGTTCGCCGACCTGCTCGATCAGGCAGTGATTGCCGATGTTATAATTGGCGATGGTTGTGTTGGCAATGCGTGTCTGGTTACCGATGCGGCAGTTGTGCAGGGTGGCATTATAGATTCCGCCCGGTGCGGGAATACCTCCGGCAAGGGTAAATTCACCTTCCGGATTACCCACTTCTATCTTCCCGGAGAACAGAACATTGACGATACGTTCTGCCGAAAAACTTTCCCTGACCTTTATGCTGGTCCAGTCGGTGGCCGAGCAACCCTGTTTTTTGAGTTGCGAAATCTCTGAAGAGGATAGGGGGCGGAGTAATGTCATCGCTAAGTCGTAAGTCGTGAGTAATAAGTCGTAAGCCTTTGCTCTTTGTCTATAAGTTTTTGGCCTAAAATCCCTTATATGTCGAAATCTTCATCGTATTTCTGGAACAAAAAATCGTTGTACGGATAACGCTGTACGTGAATCTCCTTCACCCGGGCATACAGCATCTCGCGTAGGGCATCCACGTTGAGTTTCTCTTTGGCAGAGATAAACATGCAATTTTCATGCAGTTTCGCCATCCAGGTCTGTTGCAGCTCCTCCAGGGTGATGTTTTCACGGGTGCGGGGAGTGAGGTCGTCCTCATCCTTCTGCACATGGTTATACGCATCTATTTTGTTGAAAATGATGATGGTCGGTTTGTCCTGCGCATCGCATACCTCATTTAGAGTTTGTGTTACTACCTCGATTTGTTCCTCGAAGGCAGGGTGGGAAATGTCCACCACGTGCAGCAGGAGGTCGGCTTCGCGCACCTCGTCGAGGGTCGATTTAAACGACTCCACCAGGTGAGTCGGTAGCTTGCGGATAAATCCTACCGTATCTGACAACAGGAAAGGCAGGTTATCCACGATCACCTTGCGTACGGTTGTGTCGAGTGTTGCAAACAATTTGTTTTCGGCAAACACCTCCGATTTACTCAGCATGTTCATCATCGTGGATTTGCCCACGTTGGTGTAGCCGACAAGAGCCACGCGCACCATTTTGCCGCGGTTTTTACGCTGTGTCGCCTTCTGTTTGTCAATTGCTTTCAGATCCTCTTTCAGCTTTGAAATTTTATCGAGGATAATACGACGGTCGGTCTCGATCTGTGTCTCGCCCGGACCACGCATCCCGATACCGCCTCGCTGGCGCTCAAGGTGAGTCCATAGTCGGGTCAGACGGGGTAGGAGGTATTGGTATTGTGCCAGCTCCACCTGTGTTTTGGCATGGGCGGTCTGTGCACGTTTGGCAAAAATATCCAGGATCAGGCTTGTGCGGTCGAGGATTTTCACCTCCAGCATCTTCTCGATGTTCTTGAGTTGCTTGGGCGAAAGATCGTCGTCAAAAAGCACCATACCGATCTCATTCTCTTCTACATAATCTTTGATTTCCTGTAGTTTTCCCTGTCCTACGAAAGTCACAGGGTGGGGATAGTCGAGACGTTGTGTAAAGCTCTTCACCGGAACCGCCCCTGCCGTCTCGGCCAGAAACGCCAGCTCATCGAGGTACTCGTTCGACTTTTGCTCGTTTTGTTGAGGGGTAATCAGACCGACCAGCACTGCTGTCTCGGTTTCCGATTTAGTGATTATAAAATCCTTCATGTAATGTCTAATGCCTTAAATAGGATACAAATATAGTCAAAAAGCCGTCAGCCTGAGCTGGCAAACCTCCAAGGTTTTTAAAACCTTAAAGGTTTAGTACTTACCTCCTCAGCGACTGTGTCAGAATTGTTTGGTCACCGACCATCTCAAACCCTGCTATAGAGGTGCTGTCCCGGGCGATCAGGTTACCCCGTTTATCCCTGACGGTCAGCCATAATTTTGCGTCGATACTTTCAAGGATGCGCCGGTCCATAGTCCCCTTCTCCGGAGCTTTTAGTGAACCTGCGTTTGTACGGATCGCTATGATGGTGTAACTCCGCTTCCGGTCGAAGATTGAGATGTTAACTGTGTCATTGCCACGGTGCTCGAGCTTCAACCTGGCGTGCGTATAGGTAGCGAAGCGATACACTTTGCCATCGTGGAGGTAAAACCCCAGGAATCCGGTGAAAGCTTTTCCCATCCACGGGATATGGGCAATGGATAGCATGAACGAACTCCCTTTCCGATGGAAATTATTCGACTGTATCCATATCCATGCCGATGGCATTGAGCTGCCCCAGTCTTTCTCAATATATCCTGTACCGGACAGGAAATTATAAGTTTTACCGTCTAATACCAGACTACCATTCACCCGGTTCGTCAGGCTAACTACACCATGATAGCATTGCATCAACGGAACAAACCGGTACCATCCCATTATGCCAGAGTTGAGCAATTTGCACGAAGGTAGTGCCACCCGGTCTGTCATTTTAATCGTGCCGGTGACTGAGGTAGTGTCAGTCCGTATATCAAGGGTAATTCTGTCTGTAGAGAAGTAGTTTCGACCGATCCGGATGGAAAATTCTTTTCTGGAGAATGCAAATTCCTCAATGGGAAAAGTGTAGTAACGTGTTTGTGTAGTTTTGCCGTCTATGATTTGAATGAAAGCATTTTGCTTATTTCCGTCACGGGACAGGGCGATGCCCGGAATCACACTGAGAATGGTTTCTCCATCGGCCGATACCATCTTGAAGTACCACCCCTCAAAATAGTTTTTCCGCTTCCGGTTTCCCTGAAACAGTTCGGGGTGCTTCAGTTTTGTAAATTGATACCCCGGCAGACAGCGATGTTGCGAAAAACGAACCTCTTTAACAAGGTCCTGAGCCATTAATTGCGCCAGGCAACAGCCGGTTAACCAGAAACAGAGAAAAAAGATGGTGCGAGACAGTCCCATGAGGTGACTCCTTATGTTTCTCCCGTGAGGGATATTTACTTCTATTACAACACTAATATAAGGATTAATGCTGACGGGATAGGTTTTATTTGATACAAAAAAAAGCGCCCTCATTGCTGAAGACGCTTTATATTTGGAATTAAAAGAGGGTCAGATTAATATCTTCCGCCACGGCTTCCACCACCGTAACCACCGCCACGGTTGCCACCGCCAAAACCGCCACCACGGTTTCCGCCGCCGTAACCACCACCACGACGTTCGCCGGCTGGTCTTTCTTCACGTGGACGAGCTTCTGATACAGCGATCACGCGACCGTCGTATTCGCAACCGTCAAGTTCGCTGATTGCTTTTTTCGCAGCTTCGTCGTCAGACATTTCTACGAAACCGAAACCTTTTGATTTTCCGGTCATTTTGTCCATGATTACACGCGCAGAGGATACTTCACCATACTCTGCAAAAAGTTCGTTCAAGTCTTCGTCGTTTACGCCAAAGCTTAGTTTTGCAACAAAAATGTTCATTTGAAAATAGGATTAAATTAATTGATTTGATTGAAGGAAAGGCTGAGAACGTACGCCTATTGTAAAAATCCTATCAGAACGAAACGGATTGAATAGTGAATGGCCCGCGCTTATTTTCAATAACAGCCGTAAAGGTAAACATATTTGTCATATACAGACTGATTTAACGGAATAATTATCTGTAATAGATGAATTTATAACATATATTGAGCATCTTCTTCATCTTTTGAGGGCAAACCAATGGAAATTATCCGGGAGGATTAAAAATGCAGGCGATAGAAGTAATATTAAAGCTCTCCGGTTCAGGGGTGGTTTGATG
>JAUZOF010000085.1 GCA_030706585.1 Bacteroidota bacterium | reverse complement strand
TACCCCCCTTCTGCTATAAAACTCTTTACCATAGAGTAAGCATCTTTAAACCATGACTGCACTTCTCCGCCGGCGCGGAAGTCCATCACATTGACGTGAGCCTCTTTCGAATCATCGTATTCACCCTTGCGCACGTCTACCGCAGTCTTGTATCCACGGGGATCTATGGAATAGTTCATGGTATTTACGCACCAGCCACCTTCCATTATAACCGGACGGGTGGGAAACCAATCGGTTACAATTCCCTTTTCGTAGCTCTGGTAATAACTCGTCATTCCAAAGGCATCGTGCCGCAACATATAACCTTTATTGAAAGCGCTTGTCAACAGGGTTTTAGTATCGGGATTGGGACTTGCCCATTCCTGTGGTAAACCGATCAACCGGTGGTAATTGATTGCCAGGGGAACTTTTTTAAAATTAGTCAGGTAAAGATTCGTGATCCAGTCGAAAACCGACTGTCTGTTGGCCGTATTCAGATATAGTACCGTGTGCGCTTCTCCCCATTTGCCCAGTCCGTATCCATCGATGAAATCAACCACATCAGGATCGTCAAATTTTGCGGCAAAAGCTTTGATAAACTTCTCATATTTCGCCTGGAAAACGAGGTCATCTGGATAAGGAGACCATACCGATACACTTCCTGTCTGCGTTACATACCCCTGTGCGCCCGCATCTCTCACATACGTTGGAGTAAAGTTTCTGGGTTTGTCGCGGCTATCCTCCACTATACGGAACGCAAGTTTAAGCCCTCTTGCTTTTGCTCCTTCAATCAGCATTTTAATCGTTGCATTATTATCCCAGGCATAAACCCCTTCCTGAGGTTCTAAATCGGCCCATCCAGTACGGATATACAAAATACTGGCGTAATCAGAAGCCTTAACTTTTGTTCCTAATTCAGGAACAGACATATTGTCGAGTTGGGTCCAGAAATCACTGGCTACGCCCGCGCTGCCGTAAATAGCCCAGCCTGCCATAGGGTTACGCACCAGCTTCTGAGTCTCAGGTACCACATCTACTATATAATTACCCGGAACACTGTTATCCAGAGAAGAATTGGAGCTTCCACCTGTAACAAGGTTGTCTTCTTGTCCCGAACAGGCAAACATGCTTGTCGTGGCAAATAACAATAGTCCGACATTTGCTGCAATCGCTATCTTTTTACTTAACCAACGGTGTTTTTTCATACTATTATTCAGCTAATTATAATTAAGGGATTAAACCGGATTATCTGCGACCTTTTTTGTTGTTTTATTTCGTCTTTGCCAGACGAAACTGAATACAGAAAGCAGATAACCTTTGCTTTGACTACTACACCTAATATCCATGAAGGAGATAAAATACTCAGACGAACAATCTATTTAACTATTATAAACAGTAAACATACTGTTTTTTTTATTTTGTAGATGGATAGACTGAAA
Source organism: Bacteroidota bacterium (assembly GCA_030706585.1). Taxonomy (GTDB): domain Bacteria; phylum Bacteroidota; class Bacteroidia; order Bacteroidales; family UBA7332; genus CAXXIC01. The sequence continues at coordinate 10,195 of JAUZOF010000085.1, read as the reverse complement.
TCAGAATTAAAATAGAGAAGGCTACACAACCGAAATTCAACCTGTAGCCTTCTCCTCATCATATAAACTCAAAACTATATTGTCTTTTTAATCAGAGAGCAACATCTTTGTAGTTAAATTTAGGTTTCAACCGCACCATGACCCGCTTTTTGCTTGCCCTGATCGTATCTCCGGAGGTGTTTACCAGTCCCAAAGGAAGAACGAGGGATTTTGTAGTCTTCAGTTTGGCGATCTTGGTCAGATTGAGACGAAGATTAATCTGTCCAGTCCTTACGTCTTTGGGGATCACAAGACTTCGTTCCAACTGATAACAGTCGGCAGGCAAAATCATCGTGTTCTTAAAATAGAGTACACTGGAAGACTTTGATGCAGTTGGTATAGTCACATCGTTATAAACTGCCAGCATGGAATCCATGTATGCCGAATCGACCTTCAACCGAACAGACAGAGCCGGATATTCGGAAGAAATACCCGAACGGGTCACCCCGAGCACCCTGATGGCTGTATCCTTGAGCAGCGTGTCACTGGCTTGACGCAGCAGAGTATCTTTCAGTTCCAGGTAAGTAGTATCCTTGGACATATAAATATAATAACTGCCAAAAGTATCCATATTTTCTCTGAAACAGGAGGTCAGAAATAGTACCGCCATAACTGTTGCGGCCATGTGTTTCGCATATCTTTTCATCGTTGACTTGAATTATAAGGTTTATTATTTCCAACCCGGGTTTTGTACCAATACCAAAGATTTGTTCATTTCCGACTGAGGGATAGGATACAGGTACATTTTCGAACTCCATACCCGGGTCTCAATCTTCTGGCGAGTGTAGCTGTATACTCCGGGGGTTGTCTCCTGAATACGCATTCCGTAAATATCTCCGCCAATACCCTGATCAGCAGTCATCCAACGACGGACATCCCAGTAACGATGCTCCTCAAAAGCAAGCTCCACGCGTCTCTCATTTCTCAGTCTGGCCTTAAAGTCGGCAGCGGTGATGGTCGATGCCAGGGCGGGCATGCCTACTGCGGCACGGGTGCGGACACTGTTTACGGCAGACAAAGCTGTAATGGTAAGTCCGTCGGCAGCAGATGTAGCTATCGGAGATCCGAAAGCCTCAAGCATCGCTTCGGCATAGTCTAGGTAAATTTCTGACAATCTGAAATATACCCATTGCTTTTTACTGGTGTTGTTGAGCGTCAGATCAAGTGTCTCGTCAACATATTTACGCAAATAATATCCTGTCTTGGATGCTCCCACACGGGGCAAACCCTGACTTCCGCCTTCCCACAACTGTACAGCCGTAGCATTTTTGCCAAAAGTGGTGCCATTGTAGACTATGGTCTTTTTGAGACGCGGATCACGATTGGCGTATGGATTTGCCGGATCGTAACCCGATGTCGGATCGTCGATTGTTTTTCCACTTCTCGCGTCAGTAGATGAGGAGAATTTCATTTCGTAAGCATCTACCAGATTCTGTGTCGGACAAGTTTCACTCTTACCGGTCGCAAAACCGACAGGATAATTGAGTACATCAAAAGTATTGCTGGCAGTATAGCGTTTTTCAAAAATGACCTCCCGGCTAAAGGCATCCCGCAGCAGGAAAAGCGCCGAGTAGTCGCTATGGAAACTATATATGCTGCTGTTGACCATATCCAGAACAGCCTTGCAGGCTTGTGCCGCCCTGATCCAGCGTGCCTGACGATTTGCATCGGTATATCCCACCAGCGAATCCGTATTATTGGGTTGGTTGTATAAATCGCTGGCTGCATACAGCAAAGTGCGTGCTTTCAGCGCGAGAGCAGCGCCTTTGGTAGCCCGGCCAAGGTATGCCTGAGTGGCCGTATTACTGTAATAATCAGCCGACAGGTATTTAGCAGCGGTATCACACTGTTGCACAATGTAGTTGACGCATCGGGAAAAACTTGCTCGTGGAATCCGTTTCAATGAATCCAGCTCTGATATCGGATCATAAGCTCTCGTGACTAATGGCACTCCGCCATAACGCTTAATCAATTCAAAATAAAAGAATGCTCTCAGGAAATGAGCCTCATACTTATGCATTGTAGTCAGCGTTGCACGACGATTGTACTCTTCTGGAGTTCCTATCTTAAGATAACTCCAATCAACCTGTTTCAACAAATCCAGAAATACATTAGCTTTACGAATTCCGTTGTAAGAATTGGACCACGGGCTGCCTTCGGGATTAGAAAATGAGCCCCAGTTTCCGATATTGAAGTTCTGTATGTCTTCGCCGTCGTTGACATCCTCGGCTTCGTCGCATGCCGAAGCCAGCATCGCATTACCAATGCGGTCATACCCGTCGGGCAGGTAAGAATACACATTGTTGATTACAGTGGTAATGCTATTCATGTTATGAGTCACATCGTCTTCGGTCTTGAATGCAAGCATATCCGAATCCGTAAAATTACAACCGGTCAGAAAGGTCATCCCCAGAAGCATCAAGAGATAGAGATTCTTTATATTATCCTTTTTCATCCGAATAAATTTTTAATTAAAGTTGGAATGGAACTTGCGATGAACTTAGACATGCTAAGTTCATGCTCGTTTCATAGTTTTCACAATTGGAGATTTAATCCTAAGTTAAATGACTTCATCACCGGATAACCGACACTCAGTGTCTCCGGATCTACGATCTTGAGATGATCCCAGGTATAGAGATCCAGACCGCGTATAAACAGTTTCACGTTGCGGACATTGTGTTTTGACAAAAATGACTGAGGCAATGAATATGACAATTCAACAGTTCTTAACCGAAGAAAATCACCATTGCGATACCAAAAGGTAGATGCACGGTAGTTATTGGAGTTGCCCAGTGTAGTCAGGCGCGGGTAATCGGCTGTTTCAGCTGTCTCCGGAGTCCAGGAATTAGCTGCAAAAGTCGATATGCGTGACGATCCGCTCTGAAGTGGCCAGAATATGGCCGCATTATCGCCGAGGTAAACGCTCCGGCCCAGTTGCGATTGCAAAAAACCGGAGAGCTCAAACCCCTTGTAACGGACAGCCAGATCCAGTCCCAACTCCGCTTTTGGAAGGCTTGGATTAAAAAATGGCTTTCTGTCGTTGTTGTCTATCTTGCCGTCATTATTCTGGTCTTTGTATTTCAGGTCGCCCGGTTTTACGGATCCAAAAGTCTGCTGGGGGCTGTTGTCTATGTCGTTCTGGTCTTTGTAGAAGCCGACACACTCCAGCATAAACGGTTGGTTGATCTGATTTCCGGTAGTCAGGAGATAAGACTCCGGCTGCGGCTCTTCGTTCACTTTCAGAATCTTATTGATATTGTATGACCCATTGATTCCGGCCCGGAAACCCCAGTCTTTGAGTTGCTTGTTGTATGAGGCGGCAAACTCAATGCCTTTTCGCTCCGTAGTTCCGGCGTTTACGTTAGCAACAGCTCCGCCAAAGATTGCGGGAACAATACCCGAACTGCTGGTCAGAATGTCGTTCCGACGTTCCAGATATACGTTAGCCGAAACCGAGATATTTTTCAAAAGTCCTACTTCTGCGCCGGCTTCGTACTTGTAAGCTTTTTCAAAAGAAAAGTTTTCGTTGGGATAAGTACCTTCTGCCAAACCGCTGGCACCAGTATTGGACGCGCCGAAAACCCATCCATTAGCGCTCGCATATTGCCTTATGTAGGAGAAACGCTCACCCACGTAGCTGTTGCCCACCAGACCTGCCGATGCACGCAACTTCAGATAATCAATGGCTTTCGCAGACTTCAGGAAATCCTCTTCCGACAGTAACCATCCGGCAGAAATCGCCGGAAAGAATCCGAAACGTCTGCTTTTGGCAAAACGCTCAGTTCCGCTGTAGGAACAAGAAAATTCACCGAAGTATTTTTTATTGTAATCGTAACCGACACGTCCTCCGACAAACTGATAATAGTACGGACTTGCATTTCCATCCAAAATGTATTTATCCTGATGATACATCACCATCGAATTCAGGTGGTGGTGGGTAGAGAACGAACTTTTGTATTCTGTAAATCCTTCAAACGTCATGCGGTCGTCCTGTCCGTCTGTATCAGGTCCAAATGCCGCCAAAGGGCTGGCTGTGCCGACCAGCGAACTCAGGATAACGTTTCCAGTTACCGGATCCTGTCCCAGTACGTCCTGAACCTGATACTTACGATCCCATCCCTCGCGGTTGGTGTAGCTGTTGTCGTATCCGAAACGCAATCCCATGCTTACTCCACGGATAAGGTCACTCAGGTCGTAGCGGGTTTCCACGTTGGTCATCACAGCCCGATCATTGTACCGGCGGTAACCACGAGTCAGAAACTCTGCCATCGGGTTGACGGCATTGGTCGAGTTTCCGCCATAGGTAGTCTTATTTACATAAATAGGGTAAAGGTTGCCCGGAGTCTTGTAGAAGTAGTTCCACATGTCCGTAGCCGATAGCATCGGACGGTTTCTGGTGTCGATCTGGCCACTGATGTCTGCCTTCAGTGTCCAGTTTTTGGCTATATTCACATCCATATTCGAACGAAAACGGAATTGTTTCGTTTCCGTATTTGTACTGTACCCCATCAAAGAATTGGTGTGGTCATAGATTCCTTCAGCACCGTAATAGTTCAGAGAAACATAGTACCGGCCAACATCATTTCCTCCCGAAATGTTGATGTCTGCCTGACGATGCGGAGCGGAACTTTTGGTCATTTCCTTAACCCAGTCAATGTTAGGGTAATAATACGGATCTCCGGTTTTATAGTTATCAATATTAAAAGCGGAATAATGGTAATTCAACGCACTCGAAGGAAGACCGTCCATGGCGTAAGCTTTACTGTATTTTGATGCAAAGTCATACGACGACAGAAACTTCGGAATGCGTGTAGGCATATCCATAGCCATCTGTACAGATGCATTTACTTTGACAGGACCTGTCGATCCGCGTTTGGTCGTGATCAGGATCACACTGTTTGCACCGCGTGCCCCGTAAATCGCTGTTGCAGATGCATCTTTCAGAACCGCAATTTTATCGACATCTTCTACCTGAATGGTACTCATATCGCGCTCGAAACCGTCTACGACAACCATAGGCTGATTGTTGGCCGAACCCAGGGTTGCATTTCCCCGTATGCCAAAATACGACGGAACATCGCCGCCAGGCTCACTCTGCCCCTGTTGCAGAACAAGACCCGGAAGCTTGCCGTAAAGAGCCGCGCCCAGATTGGATACGGAGTTGTGCAGCTGATTTCCGTTAAGAATATTCATTGAGGAGCTGATCAAGCCCTGCTCCACAGTACCGAATGCGACCGGCTGTTTTTCTTCAAGCGGTTTGCGTCTCAGTATAATGTATTGATTTGGCTGACCAGCCTGTAATGTTTCAAGCCGATACCCGTCCTTACCGATCAGCAGGGTAGCCGATGCATTGGCTTTGAAAGCCACTACTCCGCGGGGAGAAGAGGTTTCGCTGATCTGTGTTCCGTTGACTCTGACATAAGCATCCTTTACCGGTTCCAGGTTTTCATCGACTACTACAGCCCTGATATTTTGTTCCTGTGCGGACAAGCCCAACAGCGGAGTACATATTGCAAACAGCATAAAAGCTCTTATCCTGTTGTTTAATCTGATTCTTTTCTTCATAATACTTTCTTGGTATATTTGAATTTTGGATAATCTCAAAAGGCTTACCGGGCGTTACCAACCCGGATTCTGAATGATACCTTTCAACTTATTGACCTCTGATGGCGGGAATGGATGCAAATAGTAATGCTCAAACCACGGACGTGTCTCGTAGATATACTTTTTGTAAGTATACTGGCCATTGTTTTTCTTCGTTACTTTCAGGTCATAGATCGGACCTTTGAAAGTATCCCCCATTTTCCATCTCTTCAAATCGAAGAAGCGGCTATCCTCGAAGCCCAGCTCTATGGCTCTCTCCTTTTGGATCTGAACCCGCATTTTGGCTTTCGTATTGATCAGCGATTCATTCAGGGCAGGCATGCCTGATCTGGCTCGGATCGTATTGATCCTGGCGTAAACGTCAGCAACGGGTTTGCTGTCTTCATCGCCGTAATATTCATTCAACGCTTCTGCCAGATTGAGATACATCTCCGTCAGACGCATGTACGGAGTAAATGGACGCCACTGGTTAGGCGAGGTATAACTGGTATTGTTCAGGTACCCGTAAATGTATTTGGTCAAATAATGAGCAAACTGAGCATTGCCACGCTTTCCGTTGACACCCCCATTGGCAATATTACCGTTTTCGGCATCCCATATTTGCAGGGTTGCAGTAGGTAACTCCGGCAATACCTCACTGTTGTACGCGATCAGCTGTTTGAAGCGTGGATCCAGGTTGTCATACGGATAAGTAGGTTTATTAATTGGAGTGATTGTATCTGTATCCCAGTTGCGATAAGTACCGTCTTTTAGCTGAAACATCTCTACAAAGTTCTGGGTCGGCAGATTGGAACTATAACCGTTGAAAGGTGCACCACGCGGCTTCCAGTTTACAAAGTTTCCATAATCAGTATACACCCCGGTCAGGATATACGGCATAATGATCTCTGTATTCCCCTTGGATGGCAGGTACTGATATGCCGCCGTAAAGTTTTTGGTAACATCGCCTACATTTGTCAGCTTCATGCCGTACAATTCGCAGGTATCGATAGTTGCTTTGATCGCATCAGCAGCAGTTTTCCATAGTTCTTTGTCGTATTTCATCAGACATATCAGGTTACTGTTGGTACCCAGATTGTCCATGTAGGGTCTATCGCTGTTAAACAAAGGACTTGCCATATACAGCAACGTTCTGGCTTTGATCCCCATTGCCATGGCTTTGGAGGCGCGTCCGAAATCATTGCGGTCAGTGATAATAGCCGGAAAATTGGGCATGGCGATAACCTCGTCACAAAGCTGTACAATGTATTTGTAGGTATCTTCCAGCGAGGAACGGGGAATGGCTGATTCTTCGGTGGTAACAAAAAATTTCTTAGCTAGCGGCACTCCGCCATAACGCTTCATCAGTTCAAAATAATGCATGGCAATCATAGCCTTGGCTTCACCCTTGATCCTGTCTTTCTGTGCCTGAGTGGCATCCGGCACTTCATCGGTGCGCTGAAGCAACTTCCAGCCAATGCGGATGGCTTTATAATGGTATCCAAAGCGATCTTCTCCCAGGGAGTTATTGGAAACCCACTCGGCTGCAACAGTTCCTTTGTTAAACTGGTGTGCCCCGTAGGCGCTCTGGGCATAATATCCGCAACCTATATCTGATGCTGCATCAAGTAAGGAGCGGTCCAGACGGGTGGAAGCAAACGGCATCTGGTTGACATTGTAAGTGTACATCGTCGAGAGATATTTCTCAACATTGGTCCGTTGGGTGAAGATTGAGTCTTCATTGAATTCCAGTACAGGAGGAAACTCCAGGTAATTTTCGCATGCCGTAAAGGTCAGCATGAGGCAAAAGACGTGGAGCCCGAAAAGTATTTTTATTATTTTTTTCATACGATATTACTATTATGATACTTCAAAATTCTATTGTCGTAAGCAATGCCTACCCGTCAGAACTGTAAGTTGACTCCTAAGTTATACACCGCCAACTGTGGATAATTGATGTCCGATATCTTTCCGTTTTCGGGATCTACAATCTTCAGTTTGTCCCACGTCAGGAGGTTCTGTCCACTCAGGTAGACCTTCAGATTACTCAATCCCGCACTCTTGATCAGGCGGGTTTTGAAAGTGTATGAAACCTGAAGGTTTTTCAAGCGGAGATACGAGGCATCCCGTTGCCACAATGTGGAAGCATAATAATTGGACTGGTTGGAGTAGTTGACGGTCAAAATCGGTCGTGTAGCCGTAGCCGCAGTCTGTGGCGTCCATCTTTCATACTTCACCTCGTCAAGAATCTGCCCGTAAGCCAATCCCGGCTGTTGCATAAAACCGTCGACCATCACCGATACATTGGCAGTTCCCTGGAACAAAAAGTCAAGGTCAAAACCTTTGTAAGAGACTCCGCCTGAGAATCCGTAGTTGACCTCGGGGAAAGTAGGGTAACCAATAGGAATGCGGTCTCTGTCATTGATCACTCCATCGCCGTTGATGTCGGCATACTTGACATCTCCGGGTTTGGATACCCCTGAAAACTGTACGGGTGATTGTGCCACGTCGTTGGCATCCTTAAAGAAACCGATGAATTTATATCCGAACGGCTGTTCGTTGCGGCGACCTGTTTTTGCCAGATAAGGGTTCAGATAATCATACGCTTCATCAGTGTAAAGCACTTTGTTTCTTGCAAATGAATAGTTACCCTTCAGGCGATAATTCACAGATCCGATTTTGTCGTCCCAGCCCAATTCCAGCTCTACACCGCGGTTTTTCATGATACCGAGGTTTTCGACCGCACTTGTGGCTGCAAACATTGCCGGCACCGTATTCCGGGTACCCAGAATGTCATTTCGTTTCTCGTAGAAATAGTCAAACGTCATGCTCAATCGTTGATTTAGCATCTTCAGGTCGAAGCCGTAATCCTGCTTACGCGCCTTTTCCCAGGTCACGTACTGGTTACCCAGCCTGTCTTCGGTATATCCGCCGATCGAGGTGTAATCCTCGCTAAAACGGGCGCCATAGGATGCAATGTATTTTGAAGGATAATACAAGAAGCGAGAGCCTCCTTTGTCATTACCGACAATACCGTATGAAGCTCTGAGCTTGAAGTGGCTTACCAGATTGTCTGATATTATTTTCTTGAAAAATGGTTCGTCGGAAAGCAACCAACCACCCGAAACAGCAGGAAAAAAACCAAACCGCCGTCCTGCAGCAAAGTTTTCAGAACCGTTGTAACCCAGGTTCAATTCAGTAAAATAACGGGAATTATAGTTGTAGGTGAAACGCTCTACCAGTCCTAAGTATGATACCGGAACAGCTGACGGATCATCTACGTTGAAACGCTGCTTGTTCTGGTTATAAAGCACCAGCTCCGAAATATTGTGCTTATTGAAACTCTTTTCGTAGCTCAATCCGGCCTCCAGATACTCTTTGATACTGCGTGAACCAAATGAAGTACTGCTTAAGCCTCCGAGACTGGGGTCGGTAGAATTGTACAACTTATACACTGGGACATGCACATCATTTATCACCGAATCCTTCAACGTATAGATCGCCGGAGTCCGCGATCGCTGGATGCTGTAGCTGTATTGAGTATCGTAAGAGTATTTCACCCTGGCGGTCAGCCCTTTGGTGATGAAATCAAGCTTCTGATCCAGGCTGATGTTTGATTGAACTTTATTGGAAGTGTTACGCGTAAAACCGGTACTCATGGTAGCTATGAGGTTGGCATTTCTGCGGCCCTCCAGATAGACGATATTTCCATCCACAACACCCGGAGTGTAGGGTGCAGCTGTGGTTACAATCTGGCTGTACACGCTTCCGTTTACCCCCAAATCGCGATTGGATATGCCTGTGATTGATCCGATGTTAAAGTTCAGCTTTGTCGTCGGAGTCAGGTTTACGTCCAGATTTGTCCTTACATTGTATCTTTCATAATGGTCATTATTGCTGTATCCGTATGGCTTATTGAAATTTTTGTAAAGGCCGTCCTGGTTTTGGTACCCCAGAGAGACGTAATATCGTGCAAATTTCGATCCTCCACTCACATTCACATTATGTTGTGACTGGGCTGAATATTTGTTCATAATCAATTTGAACCAGTCTACGTTGGGGTGGAAAATCGGATCGGTGCCATCCTTATAGTACTGGATGTCGCTTGCCGAATAGCTCAGCTGTGATGGTGTAAGCAGAGGATTGTCATTGAGCTCTCCTTCGTTACGTAAAATGGCGTAATCGTAACTGTTGGCAAACTTAGGCAAACGAACCGCCTGGTTTAACGCAAAATTACCCGAATAGGTAACCTTAGCCGGTCCCTCTTTTCCCTGTTTGGTCGTTACCACGATTACGCCGTTTGCACCGCGCACCCCGTACACTGCCGTCGAAGCGGCATCCTTCAGTATGGTCATCGATTCGATCTCATTCATATCCAGCTGACTAAAGTCTCGTTCGACACCATCTACAACCACCAATGCGCTGGTTGTATTATAAGTACCGCTACCTCGGATACGGAAAGTCACATTATCATTACCCGGCTGACCTGAGTTTTGTCGGGAAAAGACGCCAGTAGCACGACCTACCAACGCTTGGGTTGCATTGACTACCGGCGATTTCAGCATCTCTGTCG
>JAUZOF010000084.1 GCA_030706585.1 Bacteroidota bacterium | reverse complement strand
GGCTATCCGGAGTCGCAGGCCCCGGTTTGTAGTAGTTGTTGACTATATTGGCTACGTGAGTCTCACCACCATAAGTGCTGTTTCCACCCCAGTTGTAGATGACATTGTTGCGCAGATCGGTAATACCGGTGATTTGCGTAATGCCTGGGTGGTCGAGTCGCGGATTGCGGCTATCGTGGTGTGCCAGTAGGTTATGATGAAAGGTTGCATTCTTTCCACCCCAGATACCGCCGTAACCGTGTGCGCCTTTGTGGTGGACACTCATCTTCAGGCTCTCGGAGAGGATGCTCCATTGCAGCGTAAAGTTCTCATTTCCGTAAAATGAGCCGCACTCATCGGTACTCCAACTCATAGAGCAGTGGTCAATGATAATATTTTTGTGAAAACGTCCCCCGAAAGCATCATCCTCTATGGCATTCAAATCACCCATACGGAAGCGCAGGTAACGGACAATGACATTGTCAGCACTGATGGAAGTAGGTGCGCCCGCGATACAGATACCGTCACCCGGAGCCGATTGTCCGGCGATGGTCACATCTCCGCTACTGATATTGAGTTTTGTTTTCAGGTAAATGGTACCCGATATCTTGAATAGAATCGTGTGCGGGCCTTTTGTCTTTAGCGCCTGACGAAGAGAGCCCGGGCCATCATCATCCAGATTGGTGACATAGACTACCTTGCCGCCGCGTCCGCCTGTGGTATATTTACCAAAGCCTTCCGCTCCGGGGAAGGCCGGGATATTTTCCTGCGCTATCACATTTCCTCCCAACAGGAGCGAAATACCCAATACCGCAGTTTTAATGGATTGTAGTTTCATTTCAGATGTGTTTATCGTTAGTAGAAGAAAGGTGAAGAGATAAGGAAAAACCGCCCGATATAAATAATGTTTATCGGGCGGTCTGTATGAATAGTGAGATTATTTCTTGTTTTTGTTGAGGCTTTCTACCTCAAGGCTGGCCATGATGAAGGGGCCAACACCTTTCGGGTCATTGTCACGGATTAACTCGTGAACGTAGTAATCAAACGAGCCGTCACGGTAAGGGTTTCCTCCCAATCCGGCCACACCGCAGCAACGGGTCAATGAAACAATCCCGTTATCATCTACCTTGATGAAGTTCTTGATTAGTCCGTTGTAGGCTTTGAGTGCCACTGCGCGGTATTGTGCGGGCAGATATCCTTTGCGTACGCCTTTCAACAAGGCATAGGTAAACATCGAGGTACAGGTAGCTTCCTGATAATTTCCTTTGCGGTCGGGCATATCCAGTACCTGATACCAGGCTCCGGTGGTTTTATCCTGATATTTCAGTAATGATTTTGCGCCGTTTTGCAGGATGACAATCATAGAATCTCTACCCGGTTGGTTTTTGGGTAGGAAATCGAGAGCATCAACAATGGCCATCATATACCATCCCATCGCACGTCCCCAAACGTTTGGAGCCTGACCGGTAGTCTTGTCAGCCCAGGGCATTGCTTTGCTGGCATCCCAGGCGTGACGGAAGAGTCCGGTTTTAGGATCGTAAGTGTGTTTAGCTACGAACAGGAACTGGTTCACCACATCTGCCTGAGCTTTGGGGTGATTAAAGGTCTTGTTGTATTCCGCATAAAAGGGTGCACCCATGTAAAGCCCGTCCAACCACATTTGGTTTGGATAAACTTTCTTGTGCCAGAATCCGCCTTGTGGGGTGCGCGGATGAGTTTTCAACTGAGAGTACAACGAGTCAAGCGCATTCTTCAGGCGTTTGTCGCCTGTGCGGGCATACATCCGGAAGAGGATCTTGCCCGGATTGATCATATCGAGTGAATAGTTGTTTTTGTTGTATGTGAGGATTTTACCATCTTTATCAATGATTGTGTCGGTATAGGCTTTGACGTAGTTGTAAAGGCTTTTATCTCCGTATCGGTCATACACATCGAGGAATGCCTGACAACCCAGTCCCTGGCAATAGTTCCACTTCAGCTCTTTGGTAAAGTCGAGCATCCAGGCTTTGGGATTGCGGATAATATCCGATTTTGTCATACGGACTGACCAGGGGAGGTTCTTATCAACTTTCTGGGTTTGGGCAAATGCACCGACCACAAAAAGCGTAGCGACAATCGTACAGAATAATTTTGATGATTTTCTCATAGGTTATAAAGGAATTCAATATTTCTATGATGCAAAAATAATATTGACAGACCATGAACTTGTGGAATATTTGGTAGAAAATGAGCAATATTTAGCGGGGAATGGTTGTCGGTCATCTGCGAACACCTGTCTCGAAGTAACTTACGGAAGGAGAGGTTGGAGAGCGGTGCGCTTAAGTGGCGTCAGGTTATAGCATTTGATTTGCAAATCATTGAATACGAAAACGGCTTCGGGTAGAAACCTGAAGCCGCTTTTTTAGCTACTAACACCAGCCGCGAAAAATTGCGGGCAGTACGCCCCGGGGCTGGTATGTTAAAGGTGAACGGGATAAATACCCATTTTATCTTGGTCGGTAGGCCAAAGTATAGACAATTGTGTCTCCAACTTTCGCCTTTTGATATTGCTCTTTGGGGATAGACGCAATGTGCTTCCCGTCTTCGGTGTAATAGACGATTTTGTACTCCATTTTTGAGAACAAACTTTGTTTCCCTCTTTTCTTTTCAAGAATTCTGTTAACAACCGGTTTGCCGGGATAGGCTTGTAACGCTGTCATGTAAAGCGCAAATAATAAAATACCTCTCATCTCTATTTTGAAAATAATAAAATACCGCCCAATAGTATGTCTGCCTATTAAAAGGCAGGGTTTAGGTTATCGTGTTTTTTGTTTGTGTATCCAATTGCTTCGCAAAGGTATGTAATAAATTTGTAGCAATATGTTTGTTTGGTGGTTAATTAATGTCAAGATTTAGGCGGGTGGAAGTACTGAAGCCGTTCTCAAGTGTATGCTACATGCTGTTTTGAGAGGAGTAGCTTCATAGAAGCGGGATTTACCTCAAAAATATACAGATATCGCCAATTATCACATCCGGATATATATGAAAAACGACCAACTGCCCTCTCGGCAATTGGTCGCTTTTTATATAGTAAATATCGTTTACTTTTCGCGGATAAAGATGTTGATCGGAGTTCCTGTAAAGTTCCAGTACTGGCGAATCTTGTTTTCGAGGAAACGGCGGTACGGCTCTTTCACCCATTGCGGCAGGTTGGCAAAGAATACGAAACTTGGCACGTAAGTGTTTGGCAACTGCGTTACGTATTTAATCTTCACATCTTTGCCTTTGTGAGCCGGTGGCGGGTAGTTCTCGATGATCGGGAGCAACACCTCATTCAGCTCGCTCGTTTTCACTTTGTTGTGACGGGTCTGATATACTTCTACTGCTGTTTCCAGTACCTTGAAGATACGTTGTTTGGTTGTTGCAGAGGTAAAGATGATCGGGAAGTCAACAAACGGAGCCAGACGTTCGCGGATCGCGTTTTCGAAAGTCTTGATCGCCTGCTGCGATTTATCTTCTACCAGGTCCCACTTGTTGATACAAACTACCAGCCCCTTTTTGTTTTTCTGAATCAGGGAGAAGATGTTCATATCCTGTCCTTCGATACCACGGGTTGCGTCGATCATCAGGACACATACGTCTGAGTTTTCGATGGCGCGGATAGATCGGATTACCGAGTAATATTCGAGGTCCTCAGTTACTTTACCTTTTTTGCGGATACCTGCTGTATCCACGAGATAGAAGTCGAATCCGTATTTAGAATAACGGGTATAAATAGAGTCGCGGGTAGTACCGGCAATGTCGGTTACGATGTTGCGGTCTTCGTCCATGAAAGCATTCACGATAGAAGATTTACCTGCGTTCGGACGGCCTACGATTGCAAAACGGGGCAATACCTCCATCGGCTCTTCTTCCGGTTTCTTGGTGAATTTCGAAATCACCAAATCCAGAAAGTCTCCGGTTCCCAATCCGTTGATAGCCGAAAGAATAATCGGATCACCCAGTCCAAGTCCGTAGAACTCGGCAGCCTGGTATTGCAATTCGTGGATATCCACTTTATTGGCAACCAGAATCACCGGTTTATCAGTACGGCGAAGGATTTTAGCCACATGCTCATCAAGATCGGTAATACCGCTGATTACATCAACTACGAAAAGAATCACGTCGGCCTCTTCCATAGCGATGCCCACCTGTTTGTTGATCTCCTCTTCGAATACGTCATCCGAGTTAACCACCCAACCGCCGGTGTCAATGATTGAAAATTCCTGACCACCCCATTCAACCTTACCGTATTGGCGGTCGCGGGTAGTTCCGGCTTGTTCATTTACGATGGCCTGGCGACTCTCTGTCAGGCGGTTAAACAGCGTCGATTTTCCCACGTTGGGGCGTCCAACAATTGCAGCTATATTTCCCATGTAGCAAATAATTTCCTTATGAATGAATCAAAATGCAGGCTGAAAAATCCTCAGTCGGGATTTTTCAGCCTGCAAAGATACGACTTTACTTTGGATAAATAAAACTAAATCAAAAGCTTACGGACTTAATCCATCATAAAAGAGCGTGCTGTTTGGGTTAATTAAACAGCGTAATTAACAATCTAATGTTCAAATAGGTAACAATGGCTGCGATGGTCAGGAGTACAACCTTCAGATATGTGCCGTTGGCGTATTGTCCCATCACCTTCTTCGATGAGGTCAGGTAGATTTGCAGGAAAATGGTAAACGGCAGTTGGATACTGAGCGCCATTTGCGAGTATATCAGACCTTTAAACGGATCACCGATGAAGAATATAATAAGCAATGCCGTAAACAATGAAATATAAACCCCCATCCGGCTGTGGTTATCTTTCAGGTCAATCGGTTCCCCATACAATCCGGCAAAGATAGAGCCGCCCGCCATGGCTGAAGTAATCGTGGATGATATCCCCGATAAAAGCAAGGCCAGGGCAAAAATCACTGCCGCCGCATTCCCTAATAACGGGACAAGCATATCCCGGGCCTGCTGAAGTTCAGAGGCATGCACATGATTCTTGAAAAATACAGCCGCTGCCATGATAATCATCGAGCTATTGATCGCCCATCCCACAATCATCGAAAGCAGGGTGTCGTAAAATTCATACTTCAGTTGTTTGCGAATGACAGCGTCATCTTCCAGATTCCAATGGCGGCTCTGGATAATTTCGGAGTGCAGGAAAAGGTTGTGCGGCATTACCACAGCGCCCAATACGCTCATCACAATCACCATGGCTCCATCTGGAATTTCCGGTTTTACCCATCCAATGGCCGCTTCGTGCCAACTGATATCTGCAATGGCAAGCTCATAAATAAAAGACAAGCCGATGAGAGAAACGAATCCGACAATCCAGCGTTCCAGTTTCCGGTAGCTATTTGATAATACAATAGCCAGAATGGTAACCACAACGATTACCGCTCCGATTTTTATGGGAATATGGAACAGCATCTTCAATGCAATTGCTCCCCCAAGTATTTCCGCAAGAGAGGTGGATATGGAGGCAAGAATAGCGGAGCCGATTATCGGACGGGATACCACCCGGGGCAGATATTTATTGGCCGCTTCACTCAGACAGAGGCCGGTTGCTATCCCTAAGTGCGCCACGTTGTGCTGGAGTACGATGAGCATGATGGTGGACAATGTCACCATCCAGAGTAAAGTATATCCGTATTCGGCTCCGGCGGCCAGATTCGATGCCCAGTTACCCGGATCGATAAATCCGACGGTTACCAGCAATCCCGGCCCGATGTATTTGAAGACCTCAAAGCTGATGGGCTTATGGTCTTTGCGTTTTAAGTCTTTGAAAAATCCAAGCATAGAAATATCCTATTGATGTAGTATCTGTTCATTTTATCGCTAATGTAACAATAGGAGTTGAATGTTTGTTGCCCCGGAAGTATAGAAAGTCTGATTTGTATTGAATTTGTAGAATAAAAAAACCGCAAAGCGGCTGGCTTTACGGTTTTGAAGGATATTTCGGGGATAATTATTTCAGGTCATAACCAAAGTTGCGCAGTGCGCGATCCTTGTTTCTCCAGTCTTTCTCGACTTTCACATAGAGTTCGAGGAATACTTTCTTGCCAAAGAAGGCTTCGATATCCTTACGGGCTTCCATTCCCACGCCTTTAAGTGATTTGCCACCTTTACCGATGATAATCCCTTTCTGGCTGTCGCGTTCCACGTTAATCACGGCACTAATTCGTATCAATTTGTCATCTTCCTTGAATTGCTCAACAACGACTTCTACCGCATAAGGAATTTCCTCTTTGTAGTAAAGAAGGATCTTCTCACGGATGATTTCGGTTACGAAGAAGCGGGCCGGTTTGTCAGTCATCGCATCTTTATCGAAGAAGGGAGGGGACTCCGGTAGCAACTCCTGGATACGTTTCAATAGGTATGCCGTATTGAACTTCTCTTTGGCAGAGATTGGTATGATTTCCGCTTTTGGGAAAAGGGCTCTCAGTTGCTCTACCTGCTGCTCCAGTTTTTCCTGGGTAGTCAGGTCAATTTTGTTGATAAGCAGCAATACAGGAGCCTCTACGCCATTTACTTTTTTCAGGAACGACTCGTTTTTAGTCACTTTCTCCACCGTGTCGGTAACGTAAAGCAGTACGTCTGCGTCCACCAGTGCCGAAGTGGAAAAGTTCAGCATCGATTCCTGAAGCTTGTAGTTGGGTTCCAATACTCCCGGGGTATCGGAGTAAACGATTTGCATCTCTTCGGTATTGACAATACCCATGATGCGGTGGCGCGTAGTCTGCGCCTTTGAGGTGATAATGGAGATGCGTTCGCCGACAAGGGCGTTCATCAGTGTGGATTTACCCACATTGGGGTTTCCTACGATATTTACAAAACCTGCTTTATGCATAAGTTGTTGATTACAGGATATAAGTGTTTGGTTTAGAATACAAAGATACGTATCTATAACAAAAAAACGCACCTTTATAAAGATGCGTTTTTGAGTATATGGATTGGATTTTAATCTTATTTACCGTCGTATCCCCATTTCAGGTAGACTGCACCCCAGGTAAATCCGGCTCCGAATGCTGAAAGGATGATGTTGTCACCTTTTTTCAGTTGTGGTTCCCATTCTGACAAGCAGAGAGGAAGAGTCGCAGCGCTGGTATTTCCGTATTTCTGGATGTTGATCATTACCTTGTCTTTCGACAATCCCATGCGGTTGGCAGCCGCATCAATGATGCGGAGGTTAGCCTGGTGAGGTACGAACCATGCGATATCTTCGTGAGTCAGGTTGTTTTTCTCCATAATTTCGGCAGAAACATCTGACATGTTTGATACGGCATGTTTGAATACGATCTGACCTTCCTGGTAAACAGTGTGCATGTGCTGGTCAACGGTTTCGTGGTCAGCCGGACGAACCGAGCCACCCGCTTTCATTTGCAGGTTTGAATATCCGATACCGTCAGTTTTGAGGATTGCATCCATTACACCGATTTTCTCTTCAGTCGGTTCTAACAATACAGCCGCAGAAGCATCTCCGAAAAGCGGACAGGTAGTACGGTCGGTATAGTTAGTAATGGATGACATTTTTTCAGCCGCCACCACAATGATTTTTTTATATTTTCCTGACTTAATAAATGCCGTTGCAGTCTCCAGTGCAAACAGGAAGCCAGAACAAGCTGCTGATAAGTCGTATGCAAACGCGTTTTTGATACCGTTTTGCTCACCTATAATTGATGCAGTAGAAGGGAAAATATGGTCAGGGGTAGAAGTTGCACAAATGATAAGTTCTACTTCTTCGGGTTTGGTAGCGGTTTTTTCGAGCAGTTGTTTTACTGCACGCGCACCCATGTAAGATGAGCCGGCACCTTCTTCTTTGAGGATTCTGCGCTCTTTGATACCGATGCGGGTCATGATCCACTCATCAGTGGTATCTACCATTTTGGCAAGTTCTTCGTTATCAAGAATGTAATCAGGTACGTAAGAGCCGACACCTGTGATTACAGCATTAAGTTCTTTCATTGTATCAGAGGAAATAGCATTAAAAAAAATGCCCTAAAAAATAGTCTCTTTTAGGGCTATAATTTGATTAAGCTCAAATCTTTTTGTGATTATACAGCAGCTTCTTTTTCGATAGCTAATTTTCCTCTGTAGTATCCACATTCACCACATACGGTGTGGTACAGGTGCCATGCGCCACAGTTAGGACATACTGCCATTGTAGGAGCGATAGCTTTGTCGTGCGTTCTTCTTTTCGCTGTTCTTGTTTTCGATTGTTTTCTCTTAGGATGTGCCATTTTAATAAAACGTTTTAATTATTATCCGTAAATTTCTTGAGTTCGTCCCATCGCGGGTCGGTTTCTATTGTATTGTCTTCGATTTCAACCTCTTCGCTTTCGTATTCGACGCTATCTTCGTCGTCTTCACTACTTCTGGTAGAGTGTTTTTTCAATTTTGAAGACATAGTTTTGTTGCATTTTCCCGGAGCGTGTACATGCTTCATCGGGATTGCAAGCGCGATGAATTCGTACAAAAACCAGGCAACATTGATTTCTCCCTCATCTTCAGGGATGACAATCAGGTTGTCGCTTTCTTCAGAATACTCTTTGCCCAGTTTGACAAACAGCTTCTCTTCCGTTTCAATGGGGATTTCCACATCATCAAGACATCGGTCACAGGGGACGAAAGCCACACCGTTAATCACGAACCGGAATTCGTACTGGTATGCCGATTTCTTCACCGTCAGCTCGACATTGATTTTGCCTTTCTGCACCTCATTGCCATCGATGTTCTTAAAGAACTCGTTGTCCAGGTGAAATTCGAATGTACGAACATCAGCCTGATTGCCCTTGAGCGATATGTTGTATGCGTTAAACTTTCCCAAAGCTTCTACTGGTAAAACTGCGCAAAAGTACGAAAAAAAACTGATTTACAATACCCTTGCTTTTATTTTTTGGTGGAAATGCCTCAGTTTGCAGCTTTTAACTCGATGCGGAATGTCGTGCCTTTATTGATTTCAGAGGATTTTACGTAGATTTTTCCCTCGTGGTATTCTTCAATAATTCTTTTCACCAAAGTGAGTCCAAGTCCCCATCCTCTGGCTTTTGTGGTGAATCCGGGACGAAAGATGGTCTTGAATTTGGATTTGGGGATTCCTTTTCCGGTATCAGAAACGTCAATGGTTACCATTCCCTCTGCATTGGTTTTCAACGTAATGGAAATATATCCCACACCATCCATTGCGTCGATTGCATTTTTGCAAAGATTCTCCACCACCCACTCGAAAAGAGGAACACAGAGGCAGACCGGAATAGGCTCATTGGGCAGGAAGGTTTCAATCTTAACCTTGGCGGAAGTGCGTTTGTTGATATAGTTGGTTGCATTTTGTAATGTCGGAACAATATCCACCGGGATGATTTCCGGTTTGGAACCGATTTTGGAAAAACGGTCGGCAATGATTTTCAACCGGTTGACATCCTTGCTCATATCCTGCAACAAGCCTTCATCTACATTTTTCATGCGTAAAAATTCGGTCCAGGCCATGAGGGATGAGATCGGGGTTCCCAATTGGTGGGCGGTCTCTTTGGATAGCCCCACCCAGAGTTGATTCTGTTCGGCCCGCTTGGCACTCCGCACGGCAAAATAGACCACCAGCAGGAATATAGTCATCACCAGAAGCTGGACAAACGGGTAGTAATTCAGTTTCTTCAGCAAAATGGAATCATCGTAGTAAAGGTACTGGTAGTTCGCTTCGCTCAGGTTGATGATGATTTTGTTGTCCTGAGCTTTTAACCGCTGCACCTCTTTCTTCATAAATGCAGCAGAGTCTTTGGTGGGAATGTCGATATTTTTGTAAGTAATCACATTATCCTTTTCATCAATCAGAACGACAGGGATAGTGCGGTTACTCTGAAGCACTTTTAGAATCAGCGGAATATCACCTTCATTGGAATCACTGGAAAGAATGCGCATGGCTTCGGCCCATATTTCCACTTTATTACGCTCTTCATGAGCGAGTTCGTCAACGAGTTTCCTTGAAAAATAGAGGAAAATGCTCACCAGGGAAATTGAGATGCCGACAATGATAATCGTACCTTTCTGGCGGTTTTCGTATATCGAATGCATGAAATTTTTCAGGGCAATGCGAAGTTTCTTCATGTGCTTATGTCTCTTCTTTTTGCAAATATAAAAATAGTGAGCCAATCGGATTGACTCACTATCTGTTTATGCGATATCTTTTTGCTGAAAATCAAATGCAGCGGGCAAAACGTTCCAGGAAGATATCTGTCTGTGCTTTGGTCAGACAAAGCGGCGGCAACAGACGGATTACGTTGGTACCGGTAACGCCGGTAAATACCTTCTGCTCAAACAATAGCTTGCTGCGGATTTCTTTTACCGGTTGCTCAAACTCCAATCCAATCATCAAACCGAGACCACGAACGTCCTTGATTTGCGGGAATTTTTTCAGTTTGGCCATCAGGTATTCACCCACTTCCAACGCATTATCAATCAGTTTTTCTTCTTCCATAATATCAAGGACAGAGATAGCAGCCGCACATGCCAGGTGGTTTCCTCCGAAGGTCGTTCCCAGCTGTCCGTGAACAGCGGTAAACATCGGGCTAATTAACACACCTCCGATTGGAAATCCGTTGCCCATCCCTTTTGCCACGGTGATAATATCCGGTTTGATGCCGGCATACTGGTAGGCAAAGAATTTACCGCTACGGCCGTAACCGGATTGGATTTCATCCAGAATCAGGATGGTGCCGGTTTTGGTGCAAAGCTCACGAAGCTGTTGCAGGAAGCCGTAGTCAGGTACTTTGATGCCGCCAATTCCCTGAATCCCTTCAATAATTACGGCACAAACATCTCCTTTCTCGAGTTCTGATTCTACCGCGTCGAAATCGTTCCACGGCAGGAAAGTCACCGGGATGCTGTCGTTAATCGGAGCAACGATTTTGGGATTGTCAGTCACTTTTACAGCAGCCGAAGTTCTTCCGTGAAAGCTCTTTTCAAATGAAATCACGCGTGTGCGGCCGGTGTGGAAAGAAGCCAGTTTTAGTGCGTTTTCATTCGCCTCTGCTCCAGAGTTAATCAGGAAAAGGCTGTACTCTTCGCAACCTGACAGTTTGCCCAGTTTTTCTGCCAACTCCACTTGCAGCGGATTCTGAACAGAGTTTGAGTAAAAGCCCAGCTTCTGAGATTGCTCAGTAATTGCTTTTACATATTTTGGATGAGTGTGACCCACCGAAATCACGGCATGGCCGCCGTAAAGGTCGAGGTATTCATTACCCTCGTTATCGTAAACCTGGCATCCGCTTCCTTTTTCAATGGTAATATTGAAGAGCGGATATACGTCGAATAGTTTCATTTTACGTTTTAGGTTTTAGGTTATACGTTTTACGTTTTGAGGCGTTCCGTATAAATTGGGTTGTGTTATTTATATCTGAACTTGTTTCATCGGCAAACTAGACCTGCTAGGTCTAAGTCCCCTTTAAACTTATTTAAAACGCACTCGGTTTCAAGTGCAGACCTGCTTTTTCATCCAGGCCAAACATCAGGTTCATGTTGTGAACCGCTTGTCCCGATGCACCTTTCAGTAGATTGTCGATAATGGAAGTAATCAGCAGTTTATTGCCGTATTTCTCTACCTGTACGATGCCTTTGTTGGTATTGACCACCTGTTTCAGGTCAATGGTTTTATTCGCCACAAAGATGAAT
>JAUZOF010000834.1 GCA_030706585.1 Bacteroidota bacterium | reverse complement strand
TACAGATCTTCCATCGAAAATCCCTTGTAGTCAATCTTATAGTCATGCAATTGTTTCGAGTCAAGGGTTAAAGCAGCAGTTTTAGCGATCAGCTTTTCCATGCTGATATTAACCGGATTTCGTTTTACTTCCGCAACTACCGCTTTATGGTTCAACTCGTCGATGGCAATGATATCAATTTCATTAAGCCCTTTCCGATCCCAATATCCGCCAATATTTGTAAATTGTTTACTTTCTTTCATCTTATCCCGAAAATAACGCTCCAATATCCTTCCGCTATAAGTAGGATAATCACGGCGAACAATTTCATTTAAACTGCCATAATTCTCGGATTCAATAAAACGAATGTATTTATAAAAAAAGCGGAACCAGAAACACAGAAAGTTATCTTCTATCACATAGCGCACATTCTTCGTTTCTGCTTTTGCAAACATAGGCCTTACCTTCGAAATAATACTAAAATCATTCTCCAGTCGGGCCAGATATCCTCCTATCTCACGTTGCAGATGTCCTTCTATTTCGCCCCTGGAATTTATGCCATTCGATATATAGGATAATATAGAGAAGTAGGTTGCGTAATCCTTGCCAAACTCTTCAATGAGTATATTCCTGCCTTCGAGTAAGAACGAAGAATTCTCTTTGGTCATCAGGTTTACCATTTTGGCGTATGTCAAGGCATGGCTATCTGTAAAGAGTTCTACATATTTGGCCACACCTCCGGTGAAAGCATACAGAGCCAGTAAATCCTCAGCAGAATATCCGGGATGATTCTCTTCCATAATCTGTTTCAACACCGAGACCTTAAACGGTCGAAGGATAATCCTGTTGGTAGCCCTTCCGAACAAGGGTTCCTTATAACTTTCAAATATTTTATGCATCAGCGAATAAATCGAACCACTCAGGTAAAGATTGAGCTTACTTTGGTCCTTGTGCTGATCCCAGATATTCTGCATATCGCTATAAACCGACGGATTGATATTGTAAAATTCCTGAAACTCATCAATGATCAAATTAAATGGCCTTTGTTTCGACAGCTCCATCAGAAAGATGAATATTTTTCTGAAAGAGTCAGCCTCACCAAGCATCGGCACCCCTAAAACGGACGCGATTTCTTCCTGAAAATCCTGACACAAAAGGTTCTCCGTTTTACGCGCGACGAAGAAATAGAGTGTCGTTTGTCCTTCGGTAGCTTTTAACAGAAGCTTGGTCTTCCCGATGCGTCTGCGACCGATAAGCACTGTCATCTGTGCATTCTCCAGCGAACGTTGCTGAATTTCACGAAGCGTATACAACTCTGATTCACGATCATAGAATCTCATAATCCGATGTATTAGTCAATACAGAAACACTCATTACCGTAATGACCATTACCGTAATGGCCATTACTATTGCAAAAATACAACTTTTCAGGAAAACTTTATTTTGTTCTCAAGGACTAATAAACTTATTTCTTCAAACATTTATTAAGCTCTTCAACTAGCTGAAAAACAGCAGTACATG
>JAUZOF010000833.1 GCA_030706585.1 Bacteroidota bacterium | reverse complement strand
TATCTTCGAAGTTTGCAGCGTTTGAAGCAAAACCTTTAGCTTTAACACCCAAAGCGATTAATTCAGCTTCAGTAGCTTTAGCGTTTTCGTCGATAGCCAAATCGGTGAAAGCTACATTACAGCCTTCCTGAGCAAATTTAAGAGCGATTGCTTTACCAATACCGCGTGCAGCACCGGTTACAATGGCTACTTTTCCTTCTAACAATTTCATTGTGAAAAATTTTTAGGATTAGAAATGTATAGTTTTTTGAACGAAATTTCGTGCAAAGTAAATGAATCAGAATTGAATAAGCAAACCGCCGCTGGAATATCCGCCTCCGAATACGGTCAAACCAAGCAGGTCTCCTTGCTTGAATTTATCCCAGTTTTGTGATACGACAATCATTGCGCTCGGCGAACCGGTATTCCCCAATTCATGAATATTATTGATGAATTTATCCAACGAAACATTCAGATGGTTGGCCACATTAGCCACAATGCGTTTGTTAGCCTGATGGGTAATGATATAGGTCAAATCATCGGTGGTTTTTCCGTGATTTGCAGTCATAGTATTGAGCGCTTCGCACATGTACTTGGTAGCGTTAATAAAGACGTCACGTCCGTCAGGCATAACCAACCCTTCGGTACGGGGACGGAGATATACGCCTTCAGTGCTTTTGCCTACAGTACCTAGACTGCGGGAGAAAACATCGATGACTTCAGCTTCACCGTCTTTCATTTTATCCTTTGAAACAAATACAGCAACAGCAGCATCTCCCCAAAGGTGTCCTGACTGTGGGTCAGCCTCGTTAGAATATGCGGTATTGTGTTCCGAAGCGATGATAAGGGCTTTGGTAGCCTTGCCTGCCGCGAAGAAACACTCCGCAACTTCTACTGCATTTACAAATGAAGAGCAGGCCGATGAAAGATAAAAACCTTTTGCATTGGCAATACCGAACTCCTTCTGCGCTACGTGCGCCAAAGTGGCAACTGTATCGTAAGGAGAATAAGATGCGCCGATAATTAAATCGACTTCTTCAACATTATAAGGAAGATTAGGGAGAGCATTTTTAACTGCTGCAATACCCATTGTGTTGGTATTTTCATCAGCAGCTGCCTTTGAACGGGTAGAAATACCTGTACGCTGGAGAATCCATTCGTCGGTCAGGCCGTTTACATTGAGAAAATAGTCATTATGGACTCTTTCGGCTGGGACATACGCCCCGGTCGCATTTATAAACATAGTTTTTGTGTAGGTTTATTTAAGTAATCCTTTAAATAGTAGCTTGATTATATCTTCTTTCAGTTGCGAACGTTCGATGCCTACTTCGTTAAAGACACCCCGGATGTAAGGCACATCCAATCCTTTTAAAGAATAGTGGAGCACCATTACCATCGACTCAACAAGATGGAGAAGAAACGCATGGCCTTGTCAATTTCTCCCCAAAAATTGGACCATGCACAGCTTCGCGCCCAACATCCACCCAATATCATGGACATAGCGTCGCCCTCGGGGAGTGT
>JAUZOF010000832.1 GCA_030706585.1 Bacteroidota bacterium | reverse complement strand
GTATTCGGAATAGCGGGCTTCCGCAGTCGAGATGCAGGTATTAAGCAGAGCTTTGCGTTGTTCTTTTTCCTGAAGTTCAATGGCATGGCGAGACGCCAGTTCCTTCTGCATGATATCAAATTTATCCCGCTCTATCTGAAGAAGTGCTGCATTATGCGCAGGGAGTGCTATCACGAAATAATATGATATTGCAACGACTAAAACAGTAGCAAGGCCGAGCAAATAATAACGGCTATTCATTTTTCACCTTCTTCATCTCACACGGATTCGTGTTTACCGGCACCCGTTATACGATCTGCTTATATATCAATTATATCAATTTATCAAATTTACTCAATCACCGAAATGGAATGGACTATTAACAGGTTCTATGACAATGACCGGAGGCATGGGTGGTATATCAGTCCGGAGAGCCATGTAGAATCGACGGAGGGAATCCTGTGTGACAGCTGCGATTGGAAGAAGAAATAAGGGTCAGCCAAGTTGCCTTTGAATTTCATTGACCTGTAAAGCGATCCTTTCCTTAAGGAAAGGTCTTTCGAAGATCTGGGGAGCACGTCTTTCGGGTCCATCATAGGGAACTGATATCTCAGCCGTCTTTCTAATGGCATCTACACCCACAGTAACCCATCTTCTCTCGGAGTTGCGGTAAAACATTTTGACCCTTTTGCAGTCGATGCCGAGCTGGAGGATAAAATCAGGAATCATATCGCACTTATTATTTTGGTAAACAACTCTTATGAACATATTGCCCACCTCCCCAGGTCAGGCTCTTCTTAACTCTATCATAGCTCTATTTGTATCGGAAGGTAAGACCCAAAATGAAGATGTTTCTGATCTGGTGACGACTGTCACAAGAACTGAAAAATTGACTTGGATAGCACGTAATTCGCCTGGAAGGGGTGCGTATACTTCACTGATATTTCGATTGGTTAACTACAGACGCGAAGACCAGCCCTGCCTTTTGAGACCCATACGACAACAGCTTTTGTTTTTGGATCAGCAATGCTTACCCTTTCTCCCTCACGCAGCACTGCAGTGGAAACAATACCCAAGCCGCGGCCGCCGATATCGACTATTTTGCACTGGCAGCGATTACCCAGTGAATCAAGGCATTCAGTAAAATAGTTACATTTGATCCTCGACCACGACCGTTCATCTTTTGGCTGTAATAGCGGCATCAGTTTTCCTCTCTAATTCTGTCTTTTCGCATTGAACATCTTACGTGCATATTTTAAGTATAGTAAATATTGTCTCAGTTGCAACTAAATCTGCAGTGACTCTGCGCCAGACAAGAGCTAATTGTGCAAGAATAGCTTATCATATAAGCTTTTATTGATGCTTCAATTACAATACTAACGGCATTGGCTAACATCCGAGCTGAATAAAGGGAAGGTCATAACGCATTCAGAGTCAATAGGTCGTCGGGTCAGATCCGAATCCCGGCGCTCGTTTGCTCACTCAGCTATACACCTTCTCCAGATAATCTCGGGTTTGCGGTT
>JAUZOF010000831.1 GCA_030706585.1 Bacteroidota bacterium | reverse complement strand
TGAGACAAGAAGATAAATCGGGGAGATGTTATCTTTTACTTTCATCGTTTCATTGGTAGACAGTACGGGGTCGGGCAGGTAGTGCAGTCAAAGAACCCTGGTCCATGCAGATATGCATTGGGTGCGGCACTATGATATCTCTGGTCATGAAGAATCATGTCGTTCCAACCCTGCTGACAAGTGCACGGTAGCCAGTCGTATTGACCAAGCCCCTCCCCGAGCGACCAGTCGCTGATGTAAGAACTTAGGTGTAATTTCCTGGCTATTTTATAATCTCCGACGTATCTATCTCTACCCTCATACTCTGCAACCGGATGTCTCTGTGCAAGATTCTTTTTCAACTGAGCATAGCTGAGGTCTGCCACTCCGGTGCTGTGTGAGCTTAGGTTGTAGTCTATACTAGATGCTATGCTCCCGCTCATATAACTAGGATAGAGATAATTATCTGTTGTCATAAAAATACCCGATTGCAGGTGGCTATCGCTATTCTTGGTGAGTTCGCTGTTATAAAGGAACTCCGCTTTCGTGGATTGTTGTTGGCTCTTTTCGAAAAGCTCTCTCTGGACGGAAAATATCGGATTCCCCCGAAGGGACAGGGAGGCCGAGGCAGTAGCCATAGCACCCATGAAATTGCTGCCAGTCTCTATGTCGTTGATCTCCTTCCCGGAGTACATTAAGCTATTACGAGACTTGATATCCGAGTTAACTATAGGATAATTGTTAAACGCAAACACTCCTGCATCACCTAACATTCTAGTAAGCGGAGTTGAAAGTATTTCTCCGACGAGTATTACCTGGGAATTAACGTCCAACGAATCCTCAGACGTATATCTTCCTTGTAGGGCATTTGTAGTCTGTTTCCAGCCGGTATTTGCGGCTATTCCCGCCTGAAGAGCAACATCAAGCTGTAGTCCGCCTTCAGGTCCGGCTTCTGCGGAAAAATTCGCCCCAGCCGCTGTAACATTATTTATGTTCACATTTCTATAGCTATATGCGTAAGAATTGATATTTCTTCCATTTCTTCCATTGACCTCAATGGGCGCAATAACACCATCTACTTTCTGGTCTTCATGGAATTGAAGACTCTTGTACACAAAATCAGCGGGACCGTTATAATTTGCAAAGAGTGCCAAATCAGCTGGTACTCCATAATCTTGGGATATCGATAGTGGAACCATACTGGTAAGAAAGAAAATGACCAATAATGCCTTCTTCATTTTAAATATACCCTCCCATGATTTGATCGAGCACTCGGCGGAATTCGACTTTTCCTCAGTAAAAATTGCATCAAGAATATTTAAAGTTACTTAGAAGAGTGATACCAATACAAGAATTTTGAAAGCCATCATCAGATGATCTGATCTATATAAACTGGTTAAAACAAAAAAAAAACATAAACTGGAGTTAATCCCGTCATGCGTTTGGAGTAGTGACGGGGCGTCGATGGTGCATTATAGCCCTAGCCCTGCTGATGATAAGATCCCGGATATTGAAGCGACGGAGC
>JAUZOF010000830.1 GCA_030706585.1 Bacteroidota bacterium | reverse complement strand
CTTTAGTCCAGGCATAATCATTAACCGTTAACCGATTAGTATATCCCCAAAGATTACGATAATCCGGAACCAATGAATACCCTGAATTATTCACACAGTCATCAATCCAGGTAACAACATCTGCCTTTGTAACTTTTGAATTATCAGGTAATGTAACGTCTGTCTTGTTATAAAAACCGGTATAGAACAAGAAAGCTCTTCCCATCATAGCCTCTGCATTCCATTTATCTGCATGACCTGATTCCACCCAGCCGCTTCCGAATTGTTTAGCTGGCATCAAAGTAATTGCTTGCTTCAGGTCGGAAATAATCTGACCCCATGTAGCATCGGGAGCGGACTGTGGCAATTCTGTTGCCGCAGAGCTCGTAGTCAATGGAATATTTTCGAACAAAGAAGCCAGTTGATAGTAGTAAAACGCACGCAGAAAATAAGCTTCACCAAGTAATTGGTTCTTTTGATCGTCACTCGCATAGCCTGTACATTTTCCTAAAGTTTCGATGGCCGTATTTGCACGTTGAACTCCCTTGTAAGTATCTGTCCAGAAAGTGAGCAACATATTGGTACCATTGTTCATCAGCAAATCTTCCGACTGCATCAGTTTATCGTTCTCACCACCACCACCAAGACAATCATCTGATGCTAATTGTGAGATATACAGGAAAGACATTTGGGGATTTGCATTCCATAACGATAACGGGTTATAGATACCAGTTACCACCTGCTTTGCCTGATCCGCGGTTTGCGGATAGTTATCCGTAGTTGCCTGAGTCAGGTTTTTCGTATCCAGAAAGCTCTCGCAGCTAGACATAAGTAAAGCCGCAGAAGCAATTGCTATTACATTATATATCAATTTTTTCATAATCGAATACAATTAAAATTTAAGATTTACACCAACCAAATAAGTCCGTGGGCTTGGATAATAACCGATATCAATACCAGATGCCCAACTATCAGCTCCGCCAGATGATCCGACTTCTGGATCCATTCCGGAATAACCTGTTATTGTAAACAAGTTTTGTGCTGTGAAATACAATCGAGCCTGTTGCAATGGCATCTTAGGGAATAATTTTTTAAAATCATATCCCAATGTAATATTTTGACATTTCAAATAATCTGCATTTTCCATGTAAATATCTGAAAGGTACATGTAATTAGCATTCGTATTTGAGGTTAAACGAGGCCATTTATTGGAGGTCCCTTCACCATGCCAGCGTTGATATACCTCTGTTGTGTAATTATCCGATCTTGATGTTTGACGATAATTTTTTGCAATCTGCATACCAAAAGCACCATGAGCGGCAACTGTGAAATCAAATCCTTTATATCCCAGATTGAAGCTTAAACCCATATTGAAATGAGGATTTGGATCTCCAATTTTTGTTCTGTCGGCATCAGTAATCTGTCCATCATGATTCAGATCAACAAATTTCAAATCGCCCGGCTGTACATTCGATTGGAGAATTCCGTTTCCGGCAGCTTTCCAAGCATCTATATCTGCCTGATT
>JAUZOF010000083.1 GCA_030706585.1 Bacteroidota bacterium | reverse complement strand
CCTTCGGGGCATTTTCTCACATCGGTATTACTAACTAAGAATTGTGCGTCTTTGATAATCATAAGAAAATAACATTAGTCCTGTGAATGTAATTAATCCGTTAATCATCAGCAACTCATAACCGAATTTGTATCCGGTATATGCCGTCACCAATGTATCAATCAGATAGGTAATAAATGGAGAAATCACGCAAATGTACGGCGTAAAGCGGTCGCGCGTATCTCTCCGGGTAAATAATCCGAACACATACAAGCCCAGTAACGGCCCATAGGTGTAAGAAGCAATCGTGTAAATGGCATCAATCACACTTTTGCTATTCAGTTCTTTAAAAATCAGAATAATAAGAACCACCAACGCTGTTATGAACAGGTGCGAACGGATACGGATTTTCTTTGCTTTTTCGGCATGATATTTCTCCACATTAAGGATATCAATACAGAATGAAGTGGTCAGCGCTGTGATAGCCGAATCGGCACTGGCAAACGAAGCTGCAATGATACCAATGGTAAAGAAAATCAACACCGGAGTTCCCAACATCCCGTTTGTGGCAAACATCGGCAGGATTCCATCACCCGATTGAGGTAAAACAGTTCCCGTTTGTTGTGCCAAAACCAGCAGCAATACGCCCAAAGTCAGGAATAAGAGATTGACCGGAATAAAGGCAAATCCGTAGCAATACATATTCTTTTTGGCCTCCTTCAGGCTTTTACAGGTGAGGTTCTTCTGCATCATATCCTGGTCAAGGCCCGTCATGACGATGGTGATAAATATCCCGCTGAAAAACTGTTTGAAAAAGTTCTGCTTGGATTGCCAGTCATCAAACACAAAGATGCGCGAATGAGCGTGGTCTTTGACCGTATTTACCACCCCGGTAAAATCCAAATCGAGATGGGTGGAAATCTGGCGAATCAACAACACCAGCATCGTCACCATACATATGGCCTGAAAGGTATCGGTCCAGATAATCGTCTTGATTCCGCTACGAAAGGTATAGAGGAAAATCAGCAACAAAGTAATTGCCACATTGACCACAAACGGGATTCCCCACGGGTCAAAGACAAAAGTCTGCAAAATCAACGCCACCAGATAGAGCCGTACCGCCGCCCCGATAGTACGTGATAACAGAAAAAAAGAGGCCCCCGTCTTATAAGCCCTGAAACCAATCCGCTGGAACAGATAACCGTAAATGGAAGTCAGGTTCAGCCGGTAGTAAAGCGGCAATAGAACATTGGCAATCAACAGGTAGCCCACAAAAAAGCCCAACACCGTCTGCATATAGGTCATATCGATGTTACGAACCATTCCCGGAACGGAAATAAACGTCACACCCGACAGCGAAGTACCAATCATTCCGAAAGCCACAATGTACCACGGCGACTCTTTATCTCCGGAAAAGAAGGTCCGGTTGCTCCCCTTTTTCCCTACAATAAATGAGGTGGTGAGCAAAACGGCAAAATAGATGGCTATAATGGAAAGAATCAGCGTTCCTGACATGAAGTAAAGGATTTACAGACTGAAATAAAAAAGATGGTCTAAAAGAGCGCAAAGAGGATGCCACTAAAGAAAAAGAGTCTATTCAAAAAGTAGCAAATTATAAGTACAAACCGCCCCAAGCCCCTAAAGGGGATGTTTGGAAGTGCAAATCTGGACCGAAATCCCACTCTTCAAAGTCCCCTTTAGGGGTCCCGATAGCTATCGGGATAGGGGCGGGAAGAACAGACGAACTATCAATATATCAGTTTGATTATGATTGAATTGACTTTTGGGACACACTCTTTAAAATGAACACGGAAAACGTGAATATACAATCCGCAATATTTCAAAAAAATGCAATTATCTCTTTGCCGGAACAATCTCCACCCAGTATCCATCCGGGTCTTCGATAAAATAGATGCCCATCGCTTCATTGACAAAACAGACACAACCCATCTCCTGATGTTTTTTCATTGCGGCCTGGTAATCCTCTGTAGTCAGCGCCAGGTGAAATTCGTTGTCTCCCAACTCGTATGGTTTCTCCCAGTCGCGCAACCAGGTCAGTTCAAGTTTGTGCGCCGTATTTCCATCGGAAAGGAATACAATGATATAACTGCCATCAGCCGCCTCTTTGCGTCTGACTTCGGTCAGCCCCAGAGCCTTGTTGTAAAACTTCAGGCTTTTCTCCAGGTCAAAGACATTGATATTATTATGGTTAAATGAAAATGCACCCATTGCAAAATGAATTTATGTTCAACAATAATTTAAGCGAATACAAAGGTAATCAAATTCAGGCAACGAATGAGTATGCTCACAAAAAGCAAAAGGAGAATGACAAACAGCCATTCTCCTTTTGCATCAATCAATCAATCAATCAATCAATCAATCAATCAATCAATCAATCAATCAATCAATCAATCAATCAATCAATCAATCAATCAATCAACCTTAAATAAACAAGTTGACGTTAGCATCTTCGGCACGTTCCAGATAGGTAGCCACACCACCAATCTGAACTCCGTCAATCAATTCCTCTGCCTTGATGCCCATCACGTCCATAGACATCTGGCAGGCAATCAGTTCCACACCATTAGCTATCGCTTGCTGCATGAGTGTTTCAAGACTCTCCACCTGTTTGCTTTTCATCACCCAGCGAATCATCTTCGGACCAATGCCGCCCATCTGCATTTGGGAAAGGCCCAACGCTTTGCTGCTTCCCGGCAACATCATGCCAAACATCTTCTCAATCAATGTCTTTTTCACAGGAGCCTGTTTGCGTATCACACTCAATCCCCAGAAAGTGAAGAATATCGTAACTTTTTTGCCGGTCGATGCCGCACCATTGGCTATGATGAAAGAAGCTAATGCTTTATCCAGGTCATTGCTGAATACGATCATCGTTTTGCCGTCGTTTGCCGCCTTTGCAACCTCTTTCGACTTCGGCATCGACTTCTCGATGACCGCACGGATAATGCCACTTTTCTGATCCAGCGAAATCACCTTATTGCCGGTAATATTAGCCCACGACTGAGAATCTTTGAGGAAACCCTGGTCTGTTGCCAGAATTTCTGCGCGTTCACCAAAATGCAGTTCATCAAAGGTCGATTTCAGTTTCATAATCGGGCCCGGACATTGCAAACCGCAAGCATCCACTTTGATGGTTTTTGCATGTTTTACTTCCACCTGTGTGTCGGTATCCACTTCCGGTTCCTGATGCCCGGCGGTTTCCGGAGTAGTAACGGCAGCATCGTAGGTTTTGTAACCACCCGAAAGATTGACTACGTTGGTAAATCCGTTTTGCAAAAGGATACGGGTTGCAATATAACCCCGCAAGCCAACCGCACAATAAATCACAATGCGCTGATCTTTTGACAGTTTGTCCAGATTTGAACGCAGGTCATCCAGCGGTATGTTTATTGAACCTGGTATATTTCCAAGTTCATTTTCAGCTTTAGTACGAACATCCAGTAAGACGCTACCTACTTTTTTCTCATTTTCAATTTCATCCCAATAGCAAATCTGCATACGACCGGCCAGAATATTCTCTGCTGTAAATCCTGCCATATTCACCGGGTCTTTTGCCGAAGAATAAGGTGGAGCATAAGCGTGCTCAATCTCCATCAAATCATAGATGGTACCGCTTTTACCCAACATAGTGGCCAACATATCAATGCGTTTGTCCACACCATCATGTCCCACTATCTGCGCACCATACAGCTTGCCATCTTCCGGACTGAAGGTAATCTTGATGCTCATCGGAATCGCTCCCGGATAGTAACCGGCATGAGAGCTGGAATGGGTAGTTGATTCTATAAATGGAATATTATTCTTTTTCAAAAGCTTCGCAGATACTCCTGTAGCCGCCACGGTCAGGTCAAATATTTTTGCAATAGCTGTTGAGATAGAGCCGTTGAATTTGTGCTTGTTGCCATACAGCAAATTATCCGAACAAATGCGCGCCTGTTTGTTGGCCGGTCCGGCCAGATAAGGCAGCGAAGGCTTTCCGGTAATCGGATTGATGGTTTCCACCGCATCGCCTACCGCATAGATATTGGCATCGGAAGTCTGCATATATTCGTTCACCCAGATACCCTGTGTTTCTCCCAGTTTCAGTCCGGACTCTCTGGCCAGTTTGGTTTCAGGACGGACACCGATGGAGAGAATCACCAGGTCGGCAGTCAGCTCTTTTTTGCTGCGCAGCATTACTTTCAACCCTTTTCCGGCAGGCTCAAAAGCTTCCACCGCTTCATTCAGGAACAGTTCCACCCCGTGCGAACTCAGGTGATGGTGTACAATGGCCGCCATCGGAAAATCAATCGGAGTCATCACCTGTGGAGCCATCTCCACAATCGACACTTTGATCCCAAGTTGATGCAGGTTTTCCGCCATTTCAAGGCCGATAAATCCGGCACCTACAACTACTGCTGTTTTTACCTTATTATCACGGATATAGTTTTTAATGCGGTCGGTATCAGGCACGTTGCGCAGGGTCAGGATACCATTCAGGTCAATGCCCCGCAACGGCGGACGCACCGGCTCTGCTCCCGGTGAAAGAATCAGTTTATCGTAAGTTTCTGTATAAACCTCTTCATTATCGTGATTTACGACAGATACCGTTTTTGCCTCACGGTCAATGCTCAGCACTTCGCTGTTTACGCGAACTTCCATATTGAAGCGCTTTCCAAATGATTCCGGAGTCTGGAGAAAAAGCTTTTCACGCTCATTGATCGTATCGCCGATGTAATAAGGCAATCCGCAATTGGCATACGAAATATAATTGCCTTTTTCAAACATGATTATCTCGGCGGTCTCGTCCATACGCCGAAGTCTGGCTGCCGCAGATGCTCCTCCGGCCACGCCTCCTACTATAACTATCTTCATCTAAAGTTGTATTGAAAAGTGATGTTTATTATTTTGCAGCAAAGATACAACAATAGCACATTATATAAGCATGTATTTATATTATAAATCCAAAAAAACGGCATTCAATGAATTTAGCGTTCTGATTATATGCCGGGAATATGCTTGCTGACGTGAAGCGGGATCTTAACGAAATAAACCTGACAGGGCCAAAGCATCTGTCAGGTTTATCACAATTTAGTCAAAGGGAGAGTTTGTAGAAAGAAATTGTTAGTACTTCCTCCTTATAGGGATGTTTAGCTGAATAAAGTGTAATCCGGAAAAAGTCATTCTACTTTCATCACCGGATATTTTTTGCTCACTCCATTTTCGTTGATTGCTTCGATAGTGAAATAATATGTTTTCAATTTGTCCATTGTCTTCAACCAGTAGTCATTACTATTGTATACCATTATGCAAGAATATAACTTGTCAGGGGATGT
This sequence comes from Bacteroidota bacterium, assembly GCA_030706585.1. Lineage (GTDB taxonomy): Bacteria > Bacteroidota > Bacteroidia > Bacteroidales > UBA7332 > CAXXIC01. Next base: position 6,356 of record JAUZOF010000083.1, on the reverse strand, counting down.
CCCATAATAGAGGTTATAAGCGTATGCATTCCCGACAGGTTTCCATTTGACCCACGCGCTGCGTTTATCCTTTTCGGTACGTAAGACAATCAATTGTTGCACCTCATCGGGTCTGCTTCCGTTTCCATTACCGAAAACACGTAATCCGCTGATTGCGAATTTGCCGGTAGGCATGTGTATATTTTCCAGTTTTATAAAACGCGCCTGTACCGGCTTCTCCAGTTCCACATATTCATGGGGTACATCGGTTTTGTTATTGCTCTTGTCGATCATTATTTTCCATTTAATGCCATCTGTCGAGTAATAGAGCTTGTACTGATGACATAAACCAATGGTTTTTCCTAAAAACGGAGTGTCTATTTCCTTAGGAAAACTGACATCCTGATCCGCATAGTTGATCTGTACAGCGTTGACCGTCGATACATTTCCCAGATCGGTCTGTATCCATTCGCCTTTTTCCGCAGTCCGGGCACTCCAGTAAGTTTTGATATTTTCATCGACAGCGTTATTGGCAGCATAATTACTCAACGTAGAGGAAACCTGTACCGGTTTGTTGTAGTTGAGCAACATCCATCCGGTAAATTTGTTGTCGCTGTAGTCAGTTCTTTCCTTGTCGGACGACAGAGGAATGTAATGAGGATAATCGCCAAATGCCGTGCTGCACCACATCACTTCGTCTTTGTCAAAACCGGCCGGCCAGATGCCGTTACGGCGCTCAAAGTTATTTTTCACACAAATCCCAATCGTGCTGATGTGCCAGTAGTTACCGGTATTATCGGTAAAAGTAGCGCCATGTCCTGCACCGTTAGCAAAACCTCCGGGCTTGAACGACAACGGATCACTTTGAGAGGTAAACTCATTTCCTAACGGCTTTTTACCGACAATCACACCATCGGCATATCCGCTGAATTCTGTACCCGGAGCACCATACTGAAAGTAATAAAGACCGTGGTGCTTTGTCATCCATGATCCTTCTATAAAGGGATCGAGAAAAGTATTATCGTAATGTTCTCCAAATCGTTGCCATCCATATCGCCAGGGTTCGAGTACGTAAATTTCCTGTCTTGTTCCTATGGGCTGGAATGTTTTACGGTTAAGCTCCACGCCATACACAGGAAAACGGTTGCTGCTACCGTTGTACATATACAGCCGCCCGTTATCATCGGTGAAGAACGCCGGATCCCAGCCACCTATTGCAAATGAATCCACCAATGGTTTCCATTCGTTGGCCCTGGGATTGGTACTCATCCATAAGGTGAAATTGGAAGTATAGGTAGAGCCGAAAGCAATGAGTGTATCGCCTACAACGCCAACAGCCGGGGCGCATAGTTCGTCATATCCTTTATTCCATGGACGCAGGAATTTTCTGGAAACAAAATTCCAGTTCAACATATCACTACTCCACCAATAGCCCCATTGGTTGGTGCTGAAAAGGTAATAATCTCCCTTATAATTGACAATTACAGGGTCAGCAGTGGCTCTGTGACGACCCCATTCTGAAAAGTTGGGGATAGGAGTGTAACCATAATCCAGATTGATTGGATTGCAATAAGTGGTTTGCCGGGCATCAGTCATTTTTACGACCAATAGTAAGGCGATGATAACTAAGACTTTGATTTTCATAGTGTATAATTTAATGATGTCGTAATACAAATGTTGAGATAGAGTGAGGAAGAGAGATATGTCAGGTGCCTTTTTCTTCTGCCTTCAGGTTGTACCTGAATTTATTCCCGATTTGGTTCAATACGACCAGAATAATTTCTCCGTCGGGATTGATAAACCCTGTAGCTGTCAAATCGTTGCAGTTAACCGACACAGTTATCCGCTTTGCTCCGGGATTGATAAATCTGGAAAAATGTCCGATATGAATGTTTCCGCCGCATCAGTTATTCCATACGGTCAGCGAATCTATTTAATCCATTTTACCGTTCGAGTCTGCACATCCTCAGCGTTACGGCCAATCATAACATCAAAATCTCCAGCCTCCCAGTCGTACTTCAGGTCGTTATTGTAAAACATCAGATCATTCGTAGTAATTTCAAAGGTCACTTTTTTTGATTCTCCGGTTTTCAAAAATATGCGTTGGAACCCTTTTAGTTCTTTCACCGGCCTTGCAATATTAGCCACTTTGTCGCGCAGGTACAACTGCACTACTTCATAACCTTCATAGTTCCCGTTATTCGTAATTGTTACGGATGCACTGAGAGTTTGATTTCCTTTTAAAACGGTTTCATTCAACGTCATATCACTGTAGGAGAATACCGTATAGCTCAGCCCGTATCCAAAACAATAGCGCGGGTAGATCGACAAGTCATTGTATGCAGAACAGCTATATCTGTCTTTTTCATCCATAGCGGGACGACCCGTGTTGAGGTGGTTATAATAGATTGGGATTTGGCCTTCAGCGCGTGGAAAGCTGATCGTCAGTTTTCCGGAAGGATTGTAATCTCCTGTCAGAATGTCGGTTATCGCATCAGCAGCTTTTGTTCCCAACCACCATGTGTAAACAATACAGGGGACATTTTCACTAATCCAGTTAAATACCAATGGCCGACCGGCTCCAATAAGCACCACTTACGGTTTACCCGTTGCCGCTACCGCTTTTACCAATTCCTCCTGAACGCCGGGCAAATGAATATCACTGCGGCTACGCGCTTCACCACTCATGCCCCGGTGTTCGCCAACATAGATGATGACCATATCGGCTTGCTGAGCTGTCTGTACCGCTTCTGAAAAGTCTTTTGTATTGTCTTGAATATCACATCCCTTTGCATACAAAAGGTCTGCCTTGTCATGCACTCGCTGCTGCAGGGATTCCCAAAGTGATGCTATACGAACATCGTCATCGTTGTAATCAAAACTCCATGAACCGTTGTGGTCCGATTTGGCTTTTACCAACGGACCTATCAAAGCTATTTTTTTACCTTTTAAATCCCTTAACGGTAATGTGTTTTTGTCATTCTTAAGTAAAACGACAGACTCTCTTGCTATCTGCTGTGCAAACGCGAGGTGAGCCGGGTTGTTCCATTGCTGTTGTTCTCTTGCTTTATTACAAAATTTGAATGGGTCGTCAAATAACCCAAGTTCAAATTTTTTAGTCAGAATCCGTCTGACGGCATCGTCTACGATTTTCATGGATATTTTTCTCTCTTTCACCAATGCAGCAAGATTATTAACATAAGAGCGGCTTTCCATATCCATATCTGTTCCGGCATTCATGGCAAGCTTTGCAGCCTCCTTTTTATCGGACACATATCCATGTTGAATCATCTCTCCAATGCTGCACCAGTCACTTACGACAAAGCCGCTGAATTTCCATTGCCCCTTCAGTTTATCCCGAAGAATATAACTATTCGCCGATGCCGGTATACCGCTAATGTCGTTAAATGCATTCATCAATGTGGCACAACCTGCATCTACAGCAGCTTTGAATGGGGGAAGGTATACATTGTTCAGCTTCGACAGACTAACATCCATGCTGTTATAATCTCTGCCTCCTTCACAAGCTCCGTAAGCGGCAAAATGCTTGGCACATGCCATAACAGCATCCGTATTACCTAAACCCTCTCCCTGAAATCCTCTGACACGTGCAGCAGCGATTAGTGATCCGAGGTAAGTATCTTCGCCTGCACCTTCCATTACCCGCCCCCAGCGAGGATCCCTGGAAATATCCACCATCGGCGCAAAAGTCCAGTGTACACCGCATGCAGATGTTTCTGTGGCAGCAATGTGTGCCGATTGTTTTATTGCTTCGAGATCCCATGAGGCTGACTCAGCCAAAGGTATGGGCATTATGGTACGATAGCCATGTTCTACATCAAGTCCGAATAATAAAGGAATCTTCAGTCTTGATTTCAATGCCAGCTCCTGTAAGGAACGGGTCTGTTCTGTTCCTCTTACCCACAACATGCTGCCAATTTTTCCCGCTATTATCTGTTGTTGCTTCTCTCCGTCTTTGGTAACCGGACCCGACGATTCCCAGTCACTGGTATATTGATTCAGCTGTCCGATCTTTTCATCCAGAGTCATCAGCTTCATTAACGAGTCGACCCGTTGTGAAATAAGTTTTTGCTTAGCCAATAAAGTATTGCCTGAGAATAACAACAAAAATGCAGTAATAATATATTTGTGTGTCATGTAAAAACTCTGTTTTATTGGAACGTAATGGTTATTTCCTCTCTTCGGTTATCAGTTACAAAACAATGCATGGGTTGAGGCTTATCCTTCAGGCGTAAATTATTCCACAAATTCTTGTCGTAATAGTCCTGAAGATTATCCAATGCATCTATCAAATGATCGTCAGAATTTTTTATTTCTTTCGTTTTATCATTGACGATGGCATAGTGAATTGAGCTTTGAAATCCGTGTAAAATAATCTTTATTGAGTTAAACCTTGATTGATAAATTCCCTCCTGGCTACCAATAACGAGCTTATCTTCATCGGGAATGTATGTGATAATACGCTTGTTGAAAACCCCCTTTTTGTAATTAAGATCTTCCCCATCGTCTTCATAGAAAGTAAAGCAACTTTTTTCTATACCCTTATATACATGTAAAAACAATGTATCGGAAGGCAACTCCCTGGTCGAAGGTACCCACGACTGCAACGGAATGATTGCAGACGCTTTGATAAAAACAGGTATCTTGTAAATAGGCGTTTCCATCAATATTTCATTGTTGCCGTTTATTTTTTTATCGGTAAATATATCGTACCAATCTCCTGCGGGCAGCCACACTTTTTTAGCAGTTTCCTGCGATGTAACCGGAGTTACCATCATTGCATTGCCAAACATAAACTGATATTGGTATGATTTGTCAAATACCTTGTTTTCAAAAGGATAGTACAGGCATAAACTTCGTGCAACAGGCATCCCTGTTTGTGCAGCTTCGTAGAAACAGGAATATATGTAAGGAAGCAGTCTGTAACGGAAGCCGATATAGGTTTTTGATATTTGTTCGGCTTCTTCTCCATAACTCCAGGGTTCATTGGCATTGGCAAAGTATTCTTTATGATTGCGCATAAAAGGGGAAAAGACACCCACTTCCATCCATCTTTTAAACAGGTCCTTAGTTCCGTCTCCAATGTACCCGCCCAGATCCGGACCCACAAAAGGAATGCCTGACAGCCCCATCTGGTTATTGAGCAAAACACCAGTCAGCAGATATTCGTCACGGGCGGTATTGTCGCCTGTCCAGACTGCCGAATAAATGTCTGTCGCTGTACCGTTTCCAACAATTGGTCGTCAGTCAGATTCTTTAGTACTCCTACCGGAGCGATACTGTCTGGACCATCGCCATATCTGCCTGTTGTCAGAGGATTGTACGATTGTTGGCTATAAATAGTTTGTATTGTGAATATTGTAGTCAGGATAGCTATAGTCAGTATGAGTTTTGAGCTTTTCATGGGATAGAAGTACTATTGAAAGTAAGGTAGGTATTCTTCTAAAAGATTATTTTCGTTATCATTACAAATTAATGGGGAGAAATAATGCAATTCCTCCCCATTTTATCAGATGACGAATCTGACTATTTCAGATTTGTATTTTTTGCTTGTTGTGACAGCGGTATTGGCAGGTATTCGCTTTGGCCGGCAACAAATCCGTATGCGGAAAGGGCTGTGGCAGCGGTTCCTGTCCTGATCAGGTCATTGTAGCGCTCGCCCCACCATTCACAGGCAAATTCGGCCCTGCGTTCGTCCAGCACATTCTGTAATGTAGCACCGGAGATAGGAGATAGTTTAGCTCTGACACGGACTAAGTTAAACGGAGTGTCACCGCTCTGTCCTTTGCGGATTTTGGCTTCAGCATTCAGCAAAAGTGCATCGGCGTAGCGCAGTACCCTTACGTTGTTGCTTTCACCGTATCCGGCATTTTTATCGACCATCTGAGATGTAGGCAAATATACTTTTCCGTTGAAATATTTTAATCCATCGGTATTTCCCCATATCTGATCACCGCTGGGTGTAGTCACGTATGTGACATCTGTGCTACCGCAATAAAGGATTGTGGTCCGCTTACGCAATGTGTCGTTGCGGGAAGTGAAGAATGTAACGATAGCATCCGACGGAGTCATAAATCCCCATCCGGAGATAGAACTACCTCTTTGCCAACCGCGAGGTCCCTGGAAATCCCAGAATACGCCCGGGCGTACGTGATCTCCCGTACCGAATTGCAGCTCGAAAAGTGATTCGTTACATAACCTTCCCGGATATTTAAACAGGCTGTAGTAATCGTTGTAAAGCGAAAACAGGCCGCTGTTGATGATAGCATCGGTGGCTGTGATAACGTCACCCCAGTAGGTGCTTCCGTTGTCAGAACCGGCCATGTCGGCGCAAACCTTTGCTTTGAGCAGGTAGT
>JAUZOF010000829.1 GCA_030706585.1 Bacteroidota bacterium | reverse complement strand
ATATGCCACTCTTTTTTAGCAAAATGATCGGACATATGTCTTCCTCCACTCGTGAGATCGGTCGCTTTGGAAATGCCGTTCAGGATGATTTCTTCCGCACTCATTCCGGCGGACAACGCGGTCAGCATATCACGATAATAGGGGAATAAAAAATCTTCTCCCCGGACAAATACCTGGCCAATAGCCAACTGAATTCCATCATGTCCCGCATAAGGAGCGTGAAACGACCAACCAAGCGATTGAAGCTGGTACATCGGAGCTTTTTCATCGATGGCCCGTCCCAAGGTCAGTAAATAATACCATTTTTGCAGGGTCTCTTTATCTGTATTGTATATATCGAATGTTTTCATTTGTATATAATTTGTTTCTTAATGATCAGATGAAATGCGCCTTTGTGTTTTGAGTCATTACCGTTGGTGATGAAGAAGCACAGGCATTTCCTCCACGAATAGGTTGTTCTCTATAGCCGGATGAAACTTACATATGACTCTATTTTGAGTCCCAATTTTCCAGATATTCGGCAATATGGAGTAAAAACCTGCCACCCAAAGCGCCGTTCACAATCCGGTGATCGTACGAAAGCGACAAAATCATTTTGTGTCGTATGGCTATCACGTCGCCGTCGGCAGTTTCGAGCACCGCCGGTTTTTTCACAATATAGCCGACGCCAAGAATCGCTACCTGCGGCTGATTAATGATCGGGGTTCCTGCAATATTTTTGAATGTTCCGAAATTGGTAATGGTAAAGGTTCCACCCTGAATATCATCAATTTTCAGCTTGTTTGCACGGGCATTCGCGGCTAGAGAGTCCATTGTATGAGCCAGGCCGCTGATGCTTAACTTATCAGCATCGTGCACAACGGGAACCACCAGATTCCCATCGTCGAGGGCCACTGCAATCCCAATATTAATACGTTTCTTCAGAATCATACGATAGCCATCTACCGAGGCATTGACTTGCGGATAAGCGATCAACGCTTTTGTCGTAGCCTCTACTATCGCAGGCATATAGGTCAGGCTAATTCCTTCGTGTGTCAGGAATGAGTCCTTGTTGCGTTTACGCCATTCCACTAGTTTGGTAACATCCACCTCCACGAACGTCGTAACATGTGGCGAGGTCTTTTTGGATAGTACCATATGGTCGGCAATGATGCGCCGTACAGGATCCATTTCCACGATTTGGTCTTCGTCGCTACTTACAACCGGTGGTTGCACCCTTTCTTCCACAACAGGTTCAGGTTTTTTCGCTATTGTAACAGCGGGAGCAGTCACTCCATCTTTCTTTTGTGAGATATAACGCTGAATATCTTTTTTGCTCAAACGCCCCAAATAACCGCTACCCTGAATTTTGTCCAATTCAGCCATTGGGATATTCGCTTCGTTTGCCAGTTTCAGGACAACGGGCGAATACCATTTTTCTTCTTTTGTCTCGACGGGAGCGGTTTCAATAGCAGCCAACAAAGTATCGGGTGGCGTGTCTTGCTCCCCGGTATTTTCTCCTTCTATCTGCATT
>JAUZOF010000828.1 GCA_030706585.1 Bacteroidota bacterium | reverse complement strand
GTCTGAACAAGCTAACCCGCGATGAACTCGAAGCACACTATTTGGCAGGAGGTCATGTGGAACGAGTGGTTCATGCCCTTGTGTCTGCCTCAAAAGCAAACATTGACCTGAGCTTTCAGATGGCAACGGCTATTGATTTGGCCGGTCGTGACGTATTCCTGGCGGTACAGATGTCTGTAAACCCCAAAGTAATTGACACCCCTCCGGTAACCGCTGTTGCCAAAGACGGTATTCAGTTAGTGGCTAAAGCACGTGTTACCGTGCGTGCCAACATCAAACAGTTAGTGGGTGGAGCAGGTGAAGAGACCGTACTGGCACGTGTAGGTGAAGGTATCGTATCATCTATCGGTTCATCGGAAAATCACAAATCGGTGTTGGAGAACCCCGACTCTATTTCCAAACTGGTATTGAAAAAAGGACTGGACAGCGGCACTGCATTTGAGATTCTCTCTATTGACATCGCCGATATTGATATAGGCCGTAACATCGGTGCTGCATTGCAAATGGACCAGGCCCAGGCTGATAAAAACATCGCCCAGGCAAAGGCAGAAGAGCGTCGTGCCATGGCAATTGCATTGGAACAGGAGATGAAAGCCAAAGCACAGGAAGCACGTGCGAAGGTAATCGAAGCCGAAGCTCAGGTGCCTCAAGCCATGGCTGAAGCCTTCCGCAATGGAAATCTCGGCATCATGGATTATTATAAAATGAAAAATATCGAAGCCGACACTAATATGCGCGATTCAATTGCCAAACCGGGCAAAACGGCTCCGGGAAGCGATAAAATAGTTTAATAAGAAAATCGAATAGATAAACCAACTTTCCCGGAGTTCTACACTTTGAGAAAGTTGGTTTTGTAATTTCACCTCCAGGCTTAATAAAGAATTCCATGAAATACTTTCCTGAATCAGAGCTAATCATCAATCCGGATGGTACCGCATTTCACCTTCATATCAAACCGGAGCAACTGGCAGATAAAGTCCTGCTGGTAGGTGACCCGGAACGGGTAACTCTCGTTGCATCCCATTTCGACACCATCGAATGTGACATATTGAATCGTGAATTTCACACCATCACCGGAACCTACAAAGGCAAACGCATAACAGCGTTGTCGCACGGAATCGGCACCGATAACATTGACATTGTATTGAATGAACTGGATGCACTGGCCAACATTGATTTTGAAACACGCACAGAAAAACCTGATTTTCGTCAGCTGACCCTGATTCGTGTGGGCACTTCCGGCGGGTTGCAGCCATTCCTCAAAGTTGGTTCGTTTTGTATTGCAGCGAAGTCAATCGGTATGGATACCGTATTGCACTATTACAGTGGTGGAAATGATATCCGTGACTTTGAATTTGAGTCAGCTTTCAAGAACCAGACCAACTGGCCCGTAAAGCTGGGAGCACCTTATGTAGTACATGCCGATGAGGAGCTTGTTTCCCGTTTTGATAATGTCGAAAGCATGGTAAAAGGTGTGACCATTTCCGCTATTGGTTTTTACGCTCCACAAGGACG
>JAUZOF010000827.1 GCA_030706585.1 Bacteroidota bacterium | reverse complement strand
TGGATACACCCGACCGAGAATGGTGGTTCTTTCATTTTCAGTCGGCCGGAACGGTGGGGCGGGTGTTGCACCTGCAACCGATGCGTTGGCACGACGACTGGCCCGTGGTGGGTATCGACATCGACCGAAACGGAATTGGCGAACCGGTGTATGTATGGAAAAAACCGGTTACGGGAGCCGTTTCGCCAGTGAGCGCTCCGCAGACTGATGACGAGTTTAGTGCCCCTCAATTGGGTTTGCAATGGCAATGGAATCACAACCCGGTGGATGCAGCTTGGTCGTTGACAGCAAAACCGGGACGATTGTCTCTGAATGCATTGAAAGCTCCGGATTTGAAGAATGCGCGAAACACGTTGACTCAGAAAATAATGGGCGATCGTGGCGAGGCAATTACACAACTGGATGCCAGCGGAATATTGCCGGGACAAAAAGCCGGACTGGCCTGCATAGGCAAGGAGTTTGTCTCTGTTGGAGTAAAGAACGAAGCTGGTAAATTGTCTCTTTTCGTTGAATTAAACGGCAAAGAATCAACTGCTATACCTATCTCAAAAAAGAATCTCTTTCTAAAATTAAAGCTCGATATTCCTGCGGCAAAAAGCCGTTTCTATTACAGCTTCGACAACAAAACGTTCCTGCCGTTAGGTTCCGACTTTGAACCGAAATGGGGCTTTTGGAAAGGTGCCCGGGTAGCGCTGTTTTCATATAATATGTTGAATGATGGCGGAACAGCGGCTTTTAATTTCTTTCGTTACGATTACGACGGGCCGAAATGAGTATAAATTCAAGATTATGAAAGTTTACATTTTTCTTCTTTGTGTTCTCTTATTCGGATGTACTGTGAAACAATCAACAGATACTTCTGTTAGTGTTAGTAAGAAAGTGCGTGTGCAGATGCCTAAGCTAACTATAAAGAATAAACTTTTATTGAATATACTTGATTCAGTAATATGTATACAGAAGAAATGTCCTGATTTTAGTGATTCAACGTTCTTTGTAATTACATATTTCAAGCAGGCAGGTGTTTTTTGTTTTGAGCCATATAATAACTACAAAGATGTTTTTAATTATAATCCGTGTGTAGGGTTTTTAAATTTTGAATATCACTATTTCTTTCCGTTGTTTAAATATCATGAATGGTTTCAAGAGACAAAAGTGTATTCTTCATTTTATTATCAATTTGAAAATATGCCTCCACCTCCGGGAGAGAAAGGGAGGATAATTGCAACAGTAAAACACGATAAAATCTTCTATAGAACAAGTTTATTTTGTCAATAAATATTAGTCAATTCCCTTTTTGCAATAAGAATCCAGCTTCTAATTTTTTTCATTACGACTACGACGGGCAGAAATGACTATCAGTTTGCCCGCACCGTTTGGCGCAAGAATGCAGAGACAGCAGATTCTCGTTCAAGCTTAACGACAGTGTAGCTTGGACGCAAAATAGAATCAGTTTGTAACTGGTTGCGGTTAAAAACCGCTCGTGTTTCCAGTCCAAGTTACGGCTATCGCCTAAACT
>JAUZOF010000826.1 GCA_030706585.1 Bacteroidota bacterium | reverse complement strand
CCGGGCGAGAGCCAGTATATCGGATCGGGCGTGGCGTTCTGTGCGCATTGTGATGGTCCCTTCTACAAAGGGAAAAAGGTTGCCGTTATCGGCGGTGGCAATTCCGGACTCGAAGCAGCCATCGATCTTTCGGCTATCGCAGCAGATGTTACGTTGCTCGAATTTGCTGATGAGTTGAAGGGTGATGAGGTGTTGCAGGAAAAGTTGAAAACTATTGCCAATGTGAAAATTATTACCGGAGCACAGACACTCTCGGTGGAGGGTGATGGTGTAAAAGTTACCGGTTTAACGTTCAAACACCGTGGTTCCGGCGAAACAGAATCGCTGGTTGTCGATGGTATTTTTGTTCAGATAGGATTGACGGCCAATAGCGACATCGTAAAAGGATTGGTGCCGTTGAGTCCGACGGGTGAAATAGAAGTGGATGCTCATTGCCGCACCAATATTCCGGGTGTTTATGCTGCCGGAGATGTGTCGGTGGTGCCATTCAAACAAATTGTGATTGCTATGGGTGAAGGTTCGAAAGCGGCTTTGTCGGCTTTTGAAGATAGATTGAAAGATAAGTTACGCTAAATGTAGAAGAGAAAGATAGAGAGTTTGTTATGTGTTAAAGATTGTGTGGTTTAGACTTTACCTTTGAGAAGTGGTACGAACACAAAACCCCCGTGTTCGCTGAAAATAGACTCTGAGTCGGAGATTTTTTCGACCAGAGTCATTTTTTGTGTATAAGCACCACCCACCGGCATCACCAGCTTTCCTCCGATTTTTAGTTGTTCCAGTAGTCGGGGTGGTATTTCATGCGCTGCTGCAGTGATCAATATCTTATCGAAAGGAGCCTCTTCCTGCCATCCTTCATGCCCGTCGCCATAGCGGAGATGAGGAGTATAGCCTAACTCTTTCAATCGTTTGAAGGCTGATTCGTACAATGTTTTCTGGCGCTCGATAGAAAAGACCGACGAAGTTATTTCCAGAAGTATAGCACATTGATATCCCGATCCGGTACCTATTTCAAGCACCTTGTCATCTTTTTGAAGGTCCAAAAGCTGTGTCTGGAAAGCTACCGTGTAAGGCTGTGAAATGGTTTGTCCGGAAGCTATCGGAAAGGCATCGTCCTGATAGGCAAACCGAATATAGCGTTCGTCCATAAAAGCATGGCGCGGTACCTGTCGGATTGCCTCCAGTACCCGTTTGTCGGTAATGCCTTTGGCTTTTAGGTGATCCGCAAGAATTTGCCTCTGGGCTTTGTAGATATGCGTTTCGGATGCCTGCATGACGATTGGATTATTCTCTCTTTTGTGCAAAATTAGTGTTGTTGGAACCAATTGATTCCGGCAGAAGAAGTAAAAGGCCTCTGTATGTATAGTACAGAAGCCTTTTGCGTGTAAGAGATTTTTTATGGAAAGAATGCGTATCCTTTTTTCGTCTTCCAGAGGAAATATTTTTCAAACAGAACCTTGCTGAAATCGTACAGCAGGTTGGGCATCATGATGGCAATGGCGCGGGGCTTGAAGAGCCGGT
>JAUZOF010000825.1 GCA_030706585.1 Bacteroidota bacterium | reverse complement strand
TATTGCGCGACAAGCCACGGGTCTTTATTTCAATCTGCCGGACTTTTTTTAGTAATTCCGATGTTTCCATTCAATTGTTATTCCAATTTCTGGTTTCAAGTTCCAAAATTCTATTGTGGCAAGCTTTTTAAGCCGTCACACTAGCACATTGGCATATTGCCTCACTGGCACATTGAAAATCAGGGGACTTCTACTGCGTTCAGAATTTCGCTGATAATTTCTTCCGAAGTCATATTGTTGGCTTCTGCTTCGTAGCTCAAGCCGATACGGTGGCGCAATACATCGAAGCAAACGGCACGAACATCCTCCGGAATCACATAACCGCGTCGTTTGATAAAGGCATACGCTTTTGCGGCCAGCGCCAGATTGATAGAAGCACGGGGCGAACCACCGAACGAAATCATGCTGGAAAGATTTTTTATGCCGTATTCATCCGGGAAACGGGTAGCAAATACAATATCAACGATATATCGTTCAATTTTTTCGTCGATATACACTTCGCGAACCACATTACGGGCAGTAACAATATCTTCCGGTTTCAGCATCGGTTTAATTGTAGGCAGCGATTCTGACATGTTGAGACGGATAATTGCTTTTTCCTCCTCTTTCTTCGGGTAATTGATAATCACCTTCAGCATAAAACGGTCAACCTGAGCTTCTGGAAGAGGGTAAGTACCTTCCTGTTCGATAGGGTTTTGAGTTGCCAAAACAAGGAAAGGTTCTTCGAGTTTGAAAGTGTGATCGCCGATGGTCACCTGACGCTCCTGCATTGCTTCGAGCAAAGCACTCTGTACTTTTGCCGGGGCACGGTTAATTTCATCGGCCAATATAAAATGAGAAAAAATCGGTCCTTTTTTAATCGCAAACTCTTCTTTTTTCTGACTGTAAATCATTGTACCGATAACGTCAGCAGGTAAGAGGTCGGGAGTAAACTGAATACGACTGTAGTTGGCATCAATCAATTGAGCCAAGGTTTTAATTGCAAGTGTTTTTGCCAAACCCGGCACACCTTCGAGCAATACGTGTCCGTTTGAAAGCATACCGATCAGCAAGGATTCTACCAGATGCTTCTGGCCGACAATCATCTGGTACATACCCATAGTCAGGGCATCCACAAACGCACTTTGATTTTATATGCGCTCATTTAATTCTCTGATATAAACTGTTGGATTCATCATAAATTTAGTTTGTTGATTATAGAATGAAGCGACCCGATTCTCCGGGATTCTCTTCTTTATTTATTCCAATAAAAGTATCTTTCGCCAATGGTTGTGATGTCAAATTCAACGGCATGTAAATAAATGTTTACCCACTATTTCGTAAGCCACCTGTTGTTTTTAACATTTTACCTTCAAATACCAGCCTCTTTAGTTCACACAAGCAACTAAATTTCAGAATAATACCAAACATTCCGATTTAACATTTGAGGCAGAAACAAAATTATTCGGCTACTCACTAACATATCCATCGTTCCAGTTAAAAAACACTAAGCCAACTCATAATAAATACAAAAAGCTC
>JAUZOF010000824.1 GCA_030706585.1 Bacteroidota bacterium | reverse complement strand
TATATCCAGCCACTTATATGATTCTTTATCAAAGGCAACACTATTGTACTGAATCCAAGCATCCTTTGCGGTCAAAACAGTTTTCCAGCCTTTAAAGTAGTCCAGCGTATCGTTATATGCGATTGATGCACCTTTATCACTGATCAGGCTATATCTATCCAGCTGAATTTCATCGGATGCTTTTGTCAGGCCTACTCCCCGTAAGGTCGGTTTAACTTTACGGATAGTTCCGTCAGCATTAAAGTTCAGGCTATCGATACGAACCGAACGATTTTTGTCAAATTTCGGCGACCAGTCGTTTTGATGATAGAAAAGATACCATTGATCTTTGAAATTCACAATGGATTGGTGGTTGGTCCAGCAATTGGTAGGTGATTCATCCATGATTACTCCGGCAAACTTAAATGGACCCATCGGATTATCAGCAGTGGCATATTCGAGGCGTTCGATGGTGTTTTCAACATGCGGATAGGTCATGTAGTAAACTCCGTTGCGCTCAAACATAAATGGGCCTTCCTTCAATCCTTTTGTAGGAAGATCTTTGATTTCCTGTGGTTCGGAAGCAAGCTCCAGCATGTTCTCTTTCAACTTGGCGATAGAAATCTTTCCCATTGCCCAAATCAAATAAGCTTGCCCATCCTTGTCAATAAAGACATTCGGGTCAATTCCGGGCACTCCTTTTATGGGCTCATCCTGTGGAATATATGGCCCTTCGGGTTTGTCCGCAATCGCCACTCCGATACCAAAGCCTTTGCGGCCGTTCGCTCCTACCTGATTCGTATTTGCAGGAAAATAGAAATAATACTTTCCGTTGCGTTCCACACAATCGGGTGCCCACATGCTGTAAGAAGTTGAATCAACCCATTTCACCTTCTCCTGACTTACGATAACGCCGTGATCTGTCCAGTCAGTCAGGTTATCGGAGGAAAAAACGTGATAATCGGCCATACAGAACCAATCCGGACGAAGACCTTTGCCCTGTGGTGTCAGAATATCGTGAGAAGGAAACAGATACACTTTTCCGTTAAACACCCTTGCGGTCGGATCGGCTGAATATTGATTACGGATAACCGGATTCTGGCTAAAACCCAGAACCGGTATTATTATCAGTAGAATAGTTATTACAATGTGTCTTTTCATGGATTATGGAATTAAAAGTTAAATCTTAATGCGAGGCGTTTTTAAAAATCTGCGAAGCAAATTCTTTTAAATCTCTTCGCCATGTGAGCCATTCATGAGCAGTACCCGGTGATTCGTAATAGACATATTTTACACCTTGTTGATCAAGCATGGCTCGAAAAGCGCCGACAGAGCCTGGAAATGGTACCGGTTCGGTAGTTCCTAATCCCAACCAGAAAAGTTTCAGCTTACTATTTACCGCCTTGCCATCTTTAAAAGCGCCTCCCATAAAGGTTGCAGGATCAATAGCAGATGTTGACGGATAATTGGAAGTTCCACTAAACCCGGCTAAATAAGAAAACTTATCCAGATTATTCATTGCGATCGTGATTGCCTGGTTT
>JAUZOF010000823.1 GCA_030706585.1 Bacteroidota bacterium | reverse complement strand
TGAGGTATAAGTGCCAGAAGCACATTGATCTACCTATGATTATGTGAATTTTCCCCATTCGAAAATCTTTTCAAAAAACCCCAAAACATACTCCGGCTTCACATACTTATTGGGTTCATTATGATAATAATAAGGCTCCCGCAAATATCGGCAATATAGTTCATCATTCCGATCCAATCCGATAATCCGCGCGATTAATTCCTCATCGCTGTCAAAACTAAAATAATTGAGAAAACTCTTGGGGTTGAAATCTTCATCCACTCGCGGGTTTCCCCAATAAATCGGTAAACTGTGGACTAACATCGGGTGAACCAATTTCTCAGTAGTATACCCGGGATAGGAGCTGTTTTCAAAAGCAATCGTAAACTTGTAATCTTTGATGAAATCCAGTTTATCTAAGACAAAACACCCCAGATTATTTCGGACCCGTCCGCCTGAATCAACTTTTTTGTATTTCGACAGTTTTTCAAAAAAGTCGATTCGTTCTTGCGCCGATCCGTTTGAATATATAAAGTTACAAAACTTGCTTTTTTCTTGCAAAATCTTTTCAGGATTAAAGGTATCTTCCTTAACCAGTTGCTTCGGATCTTTTAAATATAAGACATAAAGCGGTAATCGGAAATGTCTGGGATGCTCAATGAAGTCAAAGCTGAGAGCAAAGTCACATTCGTCAAAGTTGGGACGGATATTCTCCCCGGTATAAAAGATACGGGTACAATGGTAATTGCGGAAAGTAGTCCCGAAAACCGAATAAATTATAAAATCGGGGCTATCCGATATTTCAAGATCAAATCGGGTCTTTAATAAATCCAGAAAAAAATTACTTGTAGCATCGAAATCAGGCCAAAAATCTACAAAATTAATTTTAAGCTTAGTCATTATCATTCCTTCCGCACTTCAGAAAATGCTGCGGTCGGTTTGTTCATTTGTTAAAAAATCAACATATTTCTCCCATTGCACCGTTTTTCCCCGAAGAATTTCCGACATTGCGGTGCGGTTTCCGTTGGCGTCCCGATACCGAATCAACAAATTCATATTGGGTTGATAATAGGTGTCATCTAAGACCGGCCTAGGGTGCCACAGGTGATAGATTGTTTCGTTCATCCGATAGTGAGGTCCGAACATCGTGTCCAACGAATACACTAGCGCTCCGTCCTCCCCGCCCCATCCCTGAAACCGCTCATCCATCCCTTGAATCGTTTCAAAACATTCCCGGGTCATGGCATTGATAAAACAACCCGCGTGGTTTTCATACTCCTCGATATCCCCGGCATTTATTTCACTAAAGGATGTTATCCCTTCCTGAAGTATTCTTTCGGTGGCTTTCCTTGTCAGGCGAATTCCGGGATAAAAGGGGATAATCCACGGATGATCAAGAATTAACTCCAGAACGCGGTCGATTAATCCCGGGTCATACATTACATCCGCATCGGCAATGATAAAAACATTCCCGTTAGCTTGCCTTGCCGCTTGATTTAACGCCCGTGACTTACAAAACGGTTCACTATCATCCTTTCCAATA
>JAUZOF010000822.1 GCA_030706585.1 Bacteroidota bacterium | reverse complement strand
GAATTTTCTGAAGCCCAGTCTTTCGTATAATGGAATCAGATAGGGGTTACAGCCTGTAAAGCAAATTTGGACGTTGTGTTCGCGGAGTAGGCGATAACCCTCCGCGATAATTAGATATGTGGCAGCTGTGTTGCGATATTCGGCTTTAACGGCCAGTTTTGTTCCAAGACCGAAAATAGGCTGGGGCTGATTACCAAACAGGGTTTGGCATTTATGCATCTGAAATACTTCTGCTAAATCGGCAGGATAGTTTTTCGCCGGCGCAATCGTAAGCCGCATGGTAGCTACAATTTCATTGCCGGATTGAACATAGATAAGGTTGCTCTGATCATCCAAGGCATCGGAAATTTGTTTTCTTTTGTTGACGATGGCCCCTAAAGGCTTGGCCATCTCCTGAACATAGATTTCATATCGCAATTTGTATACTGCTTGTTTTTCCCAAGGCTGTGTGGCGAGGTTTACTTGCAGTGAAGACTCTTGGACTGTGTTGCTTCTCGCAATTGTCATAACAAAGTCACCCTCCGTTTTTTTCTTTTTTCGGGTTTTTAGGGAAGGTTTAGACAATCATATTAACCACCTACCTTTAAGGTGTCTTTTATCGGTAAACCTTGAAAGAAATCCAAGGATTTCCGCAAAAACAAAATGAGTCCTAACTAGGACTCATATAATGATAGGTAAGTTGGCCTTATATCGTTTTAAATAAGATGTTAAAAGTCGTTCCCTGTGAATTTGACTCAACCTGAACTTTGGCCTGATGATCATTTGCTATGCGGTAAACCACCGCAAGCCCTAGACCAGTTCCGTCGGCTTTTGTCGTTAAGAAGGGCTTCCCCAGACTTTCCAATATATTTGGCGGTATGCCTTTTCCCTGATCCTTGATTGTTAGGATGACTTCGTTTTCATTATTACACGAAGTCCCTATCGTAATGGTACCGCCGGATTCCATTGCCTCAAGGCCGTTGCGTACCAAGTTGAGGATCAACTGGCGGATTTCCTTTTCATCTACATTAATGTACGGGGTATCGTCAAGGCAGAAACGGACGTCTTGGCTTGTTGCGTTAGCATCGGCTATTAATAACGGGGCTAAATCCTTGATAATGAAGTTTAACTGCGTGGCCTTTAACTCTCGCGCCTTATTCTGACAAAGCGACAAGTACTCTTTGATGATTAGATTTGCCCGATCCAACTCACTGATGAGCATTTTGAAGTGTCCCCAATAACTGGCGAATTCGGCCTTTTTTAGAAAATGTTGCAGATATCCGTGTACAGTCGTCATTGGGTTTCTGATTTCGTGGGCAACATTTGCGGCCATTTGCCCTACCGCATTTAGCCTGTCCAGACGGGCTACGTCCTGTTCCAGGGTTTTCCGGGCCGAGATATCCCGGATGATACCTTGAAAGCCAATACATAATCTATTTTTGTCAAAAAGCGGAACCGTGGTTTGCTCGACCCAGACAAGAGCGTGGTCCTGTCGAATAAATCGCATTGTTAAAGGTTTAAAGGAAACTGTTACCGGATCATTG
>JAUZOF010000821.1 GCA_030706585.1 Bacteroidota bacterium | reverse complement strand
TAAATTCCGACAAGAAAAAGTTGTACCGTCATCCGAAGCACTGAAATTACCGTCGCTTTCACCAAATGAGTGCGATAGTAACCAAGCACAAACAACGGAATTGCAAGAAACAATTCACTTATCAGCAATGCCGTCCAACTTATGTCAACCGTAGATCCCATCCCGATTAAAGTGTTACTATTTTATCGCAATGGTCGTTCCATACAGCATCATGCGATGTAGATAAAACCGTCAGCTGGTTATTTCCAAGCAATAGATCAACCACATTCTTCTTCATCCTGGCATCGAGAGCGGCCACCGGTTCGTCCAGAAACAAAATAGACCTTTGCAACAACAATACTGTCAGAATCCCGATACGCTGCTTTTCTCCGCCTGAAACCGAACCAATTGTATGATTCAGAATTTCAGTTTTCAGATCAAGTTCTTCAAGCCTGGATTCTACCTGATTGATAGTTGGCCTTTTATGCTTGTTAACCTGATATTCAAATGGAGTATATATAAATTCGCGAACCGTCTGTGTCGGCAAAACATTGATTTCCTGAGGTAACCAAGCCACCTGCTTTCTGATTTCCTGAATTACAACCGGAGACAAAGGCCGTCCATCAAATAATACATCTCCCTGATAACGATGCTCAAAGCCCAGCAACACATTAAACAAGCTGCTCTTTCCTTTGCCGGAAGGACCACTTATCGCCATTTTCTCTCCTGTATTCAGTTCAAAGCTGACAGGAGAAAAAATAGGTTTATTGTCATAGGCTACAGCTACGTTATGAAGAGTAAAAAGCATTATCAAACCGGAATTTTACAAATCGAAACCGATATCACGACGGAAATATTTTCCCTCGTAACTGATTTTTTGAGCATTGGCAAACGACTGTGCAAGAGCTTCATCTTTGGATGCGCCATAAGAACTTACCGCAATCACACGACCTCCGTTAGTCACTACATTGCCATCCGAAACTTTGGTACCTGCATGGAAAGCAATACTGCCTTCCACCTGGTCGAGACCGGTGATAATTTTTCCTTTTTCGTAATCTTCGGGATATCCACCGGACACGAGCATAACGGTAACCGCGCTGCGGGAATCAAATTCAACGGTTTTTTCGTCCAGATTTCCGGCGGCAACACCTTCCAACAATTCTACAAGATCCGATTTCAGACGTAACATTACCACTTCTGTTTCAGGATCTCCCATACGGGCATTGTATTCAATAACCACAGGTTCGTTTTTCACTTTGATAAGACCAAAGAAAATAAAGCCTTTATAAACAATTCCTTCCTTATCCAGACCTTCAACTGTAGGACGAATGATGCGTTCTTCCACTTTTTTCATAAATTCGGCATCAGCAAACGGAACCGGAGATACAGCTCCCATACCACCTGTATTAAGACCTTTGTCGCCTTCACCAATCCGTTTGTAATCTTTTGCTTCAGGAAGAATTTTATAATGTTTACCATCGGTAATAACAAACACAGAACATTCGATGCCGGAAAGAAATTCTTCAATTACAACAGTATTACCGGCTGCACCGAATTT
>JAUZOF010000820.1 GCA_030706585.1 Bacteroidota bacterium | reverse complement strand
TGATTAAATTAAAAGATTTTTTGTCCTTAAAGAATTACAATTCATTAGTTGGCTGATTAAAAATTTGTACCTGAGAACATTGTCATAAAGCATCTTATAAACCGATTTCTTTCCTGATAGTTAAAATGAAGTTACCCTAAAACGCCACCTAAAGTGAAACAGATCATTTCTTTCCACTTCGCAACCAGGCCATGTACATTTTCACTTCCGTGTAATTCAGAAAGGAACTCAACATCTCGTAAATAGAGCCTGTTTCGGCACCTTTACGGATTAAATCGGAAGCTTTTTCACGCTTCTCCGGAGTAATGAATTCATTAATATCCAATTCTCCGCTACTGATATATTTTTCAAGGTGACCTATAATTGTAGATTGGTTCAGATTACGGGTAAAAGCTATTTCATCAATGGTTTTTCCCTGATTATACATTTCCAGGCTTATACGCATAGTTTCACCTACCGGTTTCTTCTCTTTCTTTTCTTTTTTTATACCCGCCTTCTCGTACATCAACGACTGAAGTTTATGTTCTTTGCTGTACGCCTGGATCACATCCAGAAAAGCCGGTCCGTATTTTTCTACTTTTGCAGGTCCAAAGCCGTTAATCTGCAATAATTCTTTCTCATTCTGAGGCAGGTAATTCGACATTTCATTCAACGTCTTGCTTCCGGCTACCAGGTAGATGGGCAGGTCATGCGGTTCACACAGTCTGTTGCGAAGTTGCATCAATTCATAATACAACTTGGGTTGTCGCGTTTCCAATGGCTTGTTGGAAACATTACGGGCATAGGCATTTACGTTGAAATCAGGAACCATAAAGGTGTTTTTCAGAATAAAGTAATCTTCCACCGTAAACTTGATTTTCAATCCTCTCATCAGGAAATTTTTTTGAGCTATATTGGAGAAAATCATGCGAATGCCATCGTTATAATCGGAAGCATGCAGTTTGCTGTCGGTGGTTGCAGGCGACTGGCGCAGAGTTTCCAGCAGGTTATTCATTTTCGTGTTAAAGAATTCGATAGCAGCAGCCAGTCTTTCCTGTAAGTACTCTTCCGAAACAGGACGATTGTCTAAAATACCTTGCAGTTGGTGTTGAAATTTTCCTGCAACTTCATCGATTGATTGAGTCTGCCGTAGAATATCCCTTAAATAGGGGATTGTTTCTTCATTAAAAGAGTCTTTTACCTCTGTAGTCTCATTTAATAACCTGGATACCTGCCCAATCGCATTCTTAAAATCGAACAGGTGCATTAAGATAAAGTTACGATATAGATTTCGTGATTCATCAAGTTGCTGTTCAAGAACTTCAACCGGCAATTTATTTCGTTCATGCTCTACAATCTGACGGTCATTCTGTATGCTGGACGGATTGATTTTACTCAACAGCACCATTCCTTCCAACGAGCGGCAACGGCTTAAAGCAACATACACCTGCCCCGGGGCAAAAGCATCTCCGGCATCTATAACTGCTTTATCAAACGTCAGTCCCTGGCTCTTGTGAATCGTGATAGCCCAGGCCAGGCGCAACGGGAACTGGATAAACT
>JAUZOF010000082.1 GCA_030706585.1 Bacteroidota bacterium | reverse complement strand
GAGCGATATCGTAACCATTCACGCTCCACTCAATGAGCGCACACAGAACCTGCTCGACTACGAAAAGCTTTGCAAGATGAAGTCTTCTGCCTTGCTGGTGAATGTGGGGCGCGGCGGGATTGTCAAAGAATCGGATTTGGTGCAGGCATTGCGGGAAGGACGCCTGGCCGGTGCGGGACTGGATGTCTTCGAGCAGGAGCCTTTGGTAGCCGACCATCCGTTATTGTCTGCCGATATTCAGGACAAGCTGCTGCTGACTCCTCATATTGCCTGGGCTTCCATGGAGGCCCGCCAACGGTTGGTGAATATGATTGCGAAGCACATCGAGGCAATTACGGTATAGGTCGTTATTTCATCGCAGCAAAATGTGTAGAGACGCAAGATTTTGCGTCTCTCGTCGCGATAGAGACATATCACAGAGGACAACAGAGATATTGCACAGAGGGCCACAGAGAAACATTAATCTCTGCGGCCCTCCGGTTGTTTATGAGGTTGTATTGATTCACCCGGTGAATTATCTGTTATTTCCCCAAAGCCTTATATTCAAATTGTATAGGAGATCTAAAACCTTTTCCTGTCTTAACTTCCGAATCAAACCTGTTGCTTTCAGCGCTTCTCAAAGACTTTAAAGGAAGTGAAGCTTTAAAAGAGCCGGATACAGTGGATCCTATCGGGTCATAGAGCGTGTAATCAATCTGATAGCTGCTGCCGGATATCCAGTTCAACGTTACAGAACCGGTGGTTAGTTTCCTTCTGGAGTCACTGTCATAATACCATGAACCTCTCGAATAGTAAACTCCATCGCCAGGCATATAAATATACCCGGGAACAAGAGTCAACGGTTTAACCAGGAAGCTGCTCAGGGCGCTCTTTGTCATCATCCGATAGGTTCCGGTAGGGATATATGAGGTAAATCCCTGATAGGTATTAAACTGTAATACCAGAACCTCCCCATTGAGGGTCGAACTACTCAGATCCACATCTGCTGTTTCAAGGTATGCAACATAAGTATCAGAAAGATTCATATTGTATAGGTCTCCAACGTAGTACAACTCCCCTTTGGTAAAGTTGGGAGAGATCGAGACCGGCTTCTCCCTCTGGTCTTTTACGGAGATAGTGCCTGAATATGTGATATGAATGACCTCCCTGGTCTCAGTGGTAAGATCCCCCTCGATGTGGTAAGCAGAACCATTTATACTAACTGTCAGCGTTCCATTCTTTATCAACGTGTAAGAAACGTTACCAGAAGAAAGATCCACCATATAACTACCCATGGGGATGGACTGATCGTTGTAGGTATAATAATATCCCGCCTGGAAAGTGTTTGCAATATCGGCCTGCGATGCTTTGAAAGTCGTAGCCGGAGGGGCCAACTGGGAGGGAGAGAGCAATAGTTCGAGATGGACTAACTGTCCCGTGCCGCTGATATTACCTAACGAATCGTCAACCGTGAATGACGACGGCATCAGGTACATACTGCATATGTTGTTGTCAAAAAGCTCGCTGGCTACTCCATAATTGACTACGAGTGATTGCTCCATGGTAAGGGTCGTTTGCGTAACAGTTACCGTGCAGGTGATACTTCTGGAACCGGAAGAGATGTTGACAGTCGTGGTGCCGGGGGCTAATGAGCTAATGACAATACGTTGAGTAAATGAGGAGCCGGACTGCACCCGCTTGGTATCGGACAGGCTCGCACTAAGGATCTTACTATCACCGACCGAGATGGTGACGGGCGCGTTGTTCATTTCACCCGAATAGCTTACCACGGCTTCCAGTGAATCGGTTTGTCCGAGCTTGATGCTGAGTTGTTGATTGTTTAGCTTAATGCCGGTGACTTCATCTTTTACGCACGAACTGAGGAGAAAAAGAAGACAGGCAATAGCAGGGATTAGTCCTGATCTGAAAATGGTTTTCATTGTGTTGGTTTGTGTGAGTGTGTTGTGTGATTGTGTTCGGTATTACATTCAGGGGGTGACTTGGTATCACCCTCTTAATAATGCGTGTATCAATCTTCTATGTTCTTATTGTTTGACCACCTTTATGCTATGAGCCCCATTACGCACTATATACATACCATTGTCCGGTACGTTAATACTGACACTAGAGCTACTTACCTGTTGATGATAAACCGGGGGTCCTTGTATATTACTTATGATAACCGGACATTCAGGATTAATCCCACTTATAGTCATTTGTCCATTCCGATAGCGGGCTTTTAGTGTATTGTAATTTAATGTATTAATACCGAGAGCGTCCTTTCTGGATGAATAATAGAAAATACGATCCTGAGCAAATTCCCATGTTGAATTTAATGAGTTATAGTTATATGTACTTTCTGTAGTGATCTTATTCTGAATATGAAATCTTGGTTTGAGCATTTGAATGTCGCTGGAATTACAAGAGTAATCATATGCATACTCAAATTTAAAGTCTAACAGCCATTTATCATTATAATCACTATGCCAGTAATCGGTCCATGATAAGCAGTTTCCCAAATTGTCATATTTATATACCATCTTTGAGTTTATTTCCCAAGGGGAGTCTCGATATTTATAGTATTCAATGACCATCGTATCTAACCCGTTAGCATCAGGATAATGTTCATACTTAGTCGATTCACTTTCTTTCCAGCTACTATTATTCATATAAAAGCTGATGGATAATGAATCTTTTTTATCTTGCGAATAATAACACTTATCCATATAACTTGAAGACCAACTAGACAAATCGCTATCCCAGTTATAGAAAATAGCTAAAGTATCATTTCCATTATTATCATAGAAATATTGGCCTTTGTATCCTAGTTCCCACACTGATGTATTTTTATTCCATTTATGCCCGATGTATGATATACAATTGTCATTGTATGAAAAGATTAACTTTTCGTCTAAAGCAATTACACAACTATCAAGTTGAAGGAGAGGTGATGTTGCAGATTTGAGCAAAGTTCTTGTAGATTGTTTCCCAGCAGAGGAAAATAGGTTTCTGAAATGATTGACTTTTGGATTTTGAGCTATAGAGAACATGGCTGTTGCCATTAAAACAAAAAGAAGTAATAGTTTTTTCATTGTGTGTTATTAATATCTCCCCCTACTCTCTTCCGGATTTTCGGGGATACTCCGTCCATTTTTGTATCGAGCCGTCGTACTGCCCAGTACGCAATCGTCGTACCGGGCAGTGCTGAGGCATCGTATAGTACAGTACGAAGCCTCAGTACTGCACTATACGATGCTTCTTTACAAACTGCTACGATATAGTCAGCAGCCTTTCATACTCAATCGTGCGCGCCTCTTTCAATTGCACAGCGTTGGTTGAGTACTTCGTCACTACCCGTAACGTATATTGTCCGGCAGGCAATTCAGGCACGCGGGCAAGGATGGTTTTCGGGTCGTTTTGGGTGAGTCGGCGGGTAACAGGAGTAGCCACTCCTTCGCTGTTGACGAAGAATATGCCCAAGCCCTCTTCGCCCTCAGGAGCTACACGGATGCGGTCGCCTTCGATGCGGATATCATCACCGGCAGTGATGGACCCATCGATATTGCCGGTCGCGGTATCGACCACAAGGCCGATATAGGCCACGTTGTTCTTCACACCCAATACCTCCACGCCAATCTCGGTAAAGGTATTGCGCATCTCGGCGCTAGGAGTGATGTCCAGCCCGATTTTGTGTGCCGAGGAGTCAAACTTAGCGTTCGCTCCGATCCATACGCCCGATACGCGGGGAGTGAACTGGCAATTGCCGGTCAGCACGCTTTCGCCCTGCTGCACATATTCACGCACGACGCGGTCGCTTTGATTGAGCACGCTCAGCAGGGTCTCGTACTTGATTTCAGAGCCCAACTCTACAATGCGGCGGGCAATGTCCTCGTTGCGTTTGG
Organism: Bacteroidota bacterium; assembly: GCA_030706585.1. Classification (GTDB taxonomy): domain Bacteria; phylum Bacteroidota; class Bacteroidia; order Bacteroidales; family UBA7332; genus CAXXIC01. Next base: position 7,834 of record JAUZOF010000082.1, on the reverse strand, counting down.
TCACATTGCCGGTAGAAACTTCGGCGATGTAGTCGTTGTCCACATCTTTGGTCAACAGGTTTGGCTTTAGCCAGATTTTCCAGAAAGATTTTGATACTACACTCATAATGGAATTGTTTTTAAGATTGTGAGTTAATATTCAAACCGGAAATTGCCGAAACCTCCCGAGGCCTCAAAGGGATTCCTCAGCTTATCCGATCGTTTTTCTTTAATTTATGTGCGATAACCCTCTTAGCAGAAGAGTGACAAATGTTAATGGTAGGTTGCTGGCAAATAAACAACAATACATTTTACGGCTTTTGCATACTATTAAGCCTTGTTTTTTACTTAAACAGCAACAACAAGTGCAAATGTATAAAAAGTTACCTAAACACAAAGGTTTTGGTGAATATTTATTTATAAACAGTGCAATTAAGGATTAAGGAGATTCGTATCACTGAGAAAAGCGGAGATCAGATGGATTACATTTACTAAAAAGGGCCACAGAGTAGTATTACTCTGTGGCCCTTTCAGGGTTTTATTCAGGGGGTGACTTGGAGTCAACCCCTGAATAGAGTCAAATGCGCTCCTCTATTCCTCCCGCTTAAACCGTGTAAATGCAATGATCAGCAGGCTCACCACAAAGAATGAGGAGAGCAGCAAGGTGCTGTTTCGCATGCTGCCGGTGATCTGTTCGATTACACCGAAGCCCAGCATACCGCACACGATAGCCAGCTTCTCGGTACTGTCATAAAAGCTGAAATAGGAGGCCGTATCGGTGGAATCCTTCGGGATAAGTTTCGACCAGGTGGAACGGGCCTGCGACTGTATTCCGCCCATCACCAGCCCCACGAAGAAGGAGAGGATGTAGAAGTGCAGCACACTCTTCACGAAGTATGCCGAGATGCAGACGAATATCCAGATGCTCAGCATCCACAGTAGCGATGTTTTATTACCGAAGCGCGCAGAGACTTGTCCGAAGAGCGCTGCGCCCAGTATAGCCACCACCTGTATGATCAGGATCGTGAGGATCAGTTTGGAGCCGGTGATGCCCAGCTCGTTGCTGCCAAAGAGCGATGCGATGATGATGATCGTCTGCACACCCATGCTGAAGAAGAAGAAGGCCAGCAGGAAACGATACATCACCCCATGCTGGCGGATGTAGCGAAACACATTGCCTATTTCTTTAAATCCTTTGGTGAGAATAGAGGTGTTAATCTCCACCTTCCGGCGCTCTTCCCGTAGAAAATGAAAGGCGATCTGCGAAATCAGCAACCACCAGACACCCACTTCGATAAAGGCAAACTTCACCGCCTCCATCTTTCCGGCAAAGCCAAGCATCTGGTAATTCTCTATGGAAAAGAGGTTGAAGATCAGCAACAGCATACTCCCCGCGTACCCAAACATAAAGCCGCGGGCACTAATCTTATCCTGATGTTCGGGCGTAGCGATCAGGGGAAGAAAGGAGTTGTAATAAACCAACGAGCCGGCATAACCCAATACGGCAAGCATGGGCAAAAGCAGCCCCAGTCCGATATTGCTTCCATTGAAAGCGTATAGCCCCATGCACGAGAGCGCGCCGATGGTGGTAAACATTTGCATAAAGCGCTTGCGGTAGCCACCCAGGTCGGCAATCCCCGAGAGCGACAGCGTCAGGAAGATGATAATGAAGTAGCCCAACGCGATGGCGTATTCATACAACACGGTATTCTTTATCGTAAAGCCGAGGAACTGCACCATTTCAGAGCCAAAAGCCTTCTTCGTGATGTCATCGTAAAAGACGGGATAGAGCACGGTGGCGATGCTGAGGTTGTACGCCGAATTGGCGATATCGTAGGAGCACCAGGCGTTCATCACCTTGCGGTTATTGATGGGCATTTGAGTCGGTGAATTCATATTCTTCTGTATTATAGCGGTGTAAAAATACATCTTTAATGCTTAACCCAACAAGTAATGCGGGGGAAATTAGGATAAACTGATTCTTGGATTAACTTTGTGATTCTATAAGAATGTATCACAGAGATACACAGAGAAGAGGCACAGAGAACCACAGAGTTTAAAATGTACACCTCTTTGATCTTCTGTGATACTAAACATTAACGTGAAAATATATCACAGAGAGCCATAGAGATTAAGCCTTAAAATTACCACCTCTGTGGACCTCTGTGATGCCAAAGAATATACTATGCAAGAAAATGAAATCACCGAGTTAATCATTGGTGCGGCCATCGAAGTTCATAAGATATTAGGGCCTGGCTTACTGGAAAGTGCTTATGAGGAGTGCTTGTTTTATGAGCTACAACAAACAGGCTTAAAGGTTGAGAAACAGAAAGGACTCCCCATTACATATAAGGAGATAACACTTGATGTCGGCTATCGAATCGACTTATTAGTAGAAAATCAGATCATCGTTGAGCTGAAGGCTGTCGAAGATATTAATGAAATTCATGTTGCACAAACCTTAACTTATATGAGGTTAACCGGATGCAAGCTTGGACTACTGATTAATTTCAATGTTTTGAGATTGAAGGATGGAGTCAAAAGGCTTCGTCGAGGTTACTAATTGTGTATCACGAAGAAATTGGAGATAATATCACAGAGAGTCACAGAGATTAAGAATTGTCCTCTCTGTGGTTCTCTGTGAAAAACTCCGTGGCTCTCTGTGATACTAAATAATAATCTCTGTGACACAAAAAAGAGACGTAGAAAACCATTGAGACTAAATAATGAATGTCTCTGTGGTCCTCTGTGTAAAACCTCCGTGGCTCTCTGTGATACTAAAATAATCTCTGTGACACAAAAAAGAGACGTAGAAAACCATTGAGACTAAATTATGATTATCTCTGTGGCCCTCTGTGTGAAACCTCCGTGGCTCTCTGTGATACTAAAATAATAAAAGACAATGAAACAACACCACCCCCTTATTATAGCATTCGCCAAAGGACTTTCCGCCTTGCTTCGCATCCTGCTTTCCCTCCGTTACAAAGTCGAGGTGAAAGGCGCTAATGTGTTGCAAAGCTCTACTCCAATGCTGGTATTGCCCAACCACCAGGCGCTGATTGATCCGATTATTATCATCAGCCAGATCTACAAACGGACAACGGTGATCCCGGTTATTACCTCCGGATATTACGATATCCCGGTGATCAGGAACCTCTTCCGGGAATGGGGAGCCGTGCGTGTCAGCGATCTGGAGAGTGGCAGCCGCAACACCAATGTATTGAATGAAATCACTACCGCAGTCAATGGCGGATTTGCCATGGGAAAAAACATCATCCTCTACCCCAGCGGACAGATCGCCGGACAGGGCTATGAGAAGATCTTCAACAAGAAGTCGGCACACAACATCGTCAGCGAAATACCCGCTCACGTGAAGGTGATCGGTGTGCGCATCAATGGCTTGTGGGGCAGCATGTGGTCGAAAGCCTGGACGGGAAAAAGTGGAAACTTCGTATGGCTGCTGTTTAAAGCCATCTTTTATATATTGGTCAATCTGATATTCTTCCTGCCACGCCGTAAAGTAACAGTTGAGTTTGCCGACCTGACTACCACAGCTAAAGCAAATGCAAAAGAAGGACGTCAGGCTTTCAACTCCGGTCTCGAAGAGTATTACAACCGCAACGGAGTAGAAACGCCTCTTTTCCTGAAACACTACTTCTATGGACCGAAGCTCAACCGCATGCTGCCGGCAACTATTTCAGGTTCGGTAGATGAAAAAGAGGGGGAAGCATTACCCACCGATGTGGAGAACATCCCCGTTGAGGTACTGGAAAAGGTGAAAGCCATCGTTGCTAAAACCCTCAGCATAAATGCGACTCAGATTACCCCCAACTCGTACCTGATTATGGATTTGGGGGCAGACTCGCTGAATTTGGTGGAGATTGTATCGGAGGTGGAGAATCAGTTCCCGACCTTCTCTTCACCTGAAATCAATGACATCAAGACCATCGGTGACCTCTGCCTGGTGGCGATGGGGCAATTCAGCTCCGAAGCCGACCTGAAACCCTCAAACCTTAACCAGCCGCTTTCCCGCAAGGGGTATATTACGGTCGAGGCCGATAAGAATATCCTCTGGCAATTCCTCGATAGCTTTACTGAAAATCCGAACGATCCCTTCACGTATGATGCGATGTTGGGAAGCACGGACCGGAAGGCTTTTCTGCTTAAGGCTTGTGTCGTATCCCAACACCTGAAAAAGCGGGTAAAAGGTAAACACGTCGGCATCATGCTTCCAGCCACACAAAGCGCTACCCTGCTGGTCATCGCATCCTATATGGCAGGGAAAATACCAGTGATGCTAAACTGGACAGTAGGCAAAAAGGTGTTGGAGCACTGCATCGAGACGGCAGAAGTAGAAGTGATTCTCTCCGCCAGTACCTTTATCTCGAAAGTGGAGGAGCTACTGCCCGAAAGCATCAAAAGCAAACTCCTTTACCTGGATAAAGAAGCACCAAACATCGCTCTAAGTACGAAGCTGAAAGGTGTGCTGACCGCCAGGCTCCCCAAACTCTTTTTACCTTATAAGAAGCTGGACGAGATTGCGGTTATCCTCTTCACCTCGGGCAGTGAAGCATTGCCTAAAGCCGTACCGCTTACGCATCGCAACATTACCAGTGACCTCAACAGCGTCTTCCGGATGCTGGAGATTGACCGCAACTATACCTTCCTTGGTTTCCTACCGCCGTTTCACAGCTTTGGTTTTACAGTATTAATTGCGTTGCCATTAGCCGCAGGACTGAAGGTCGCCTACACACCCAACCCCACCGATGCACGGGAGGTATTGAAGATTCTTAAACACACTAAAGCGAACATCCTGCTGGGAACGCCCGGCTTCCTCAAGCTGCTGATGGGGGTCGGCTCAGCCTACTATTTTAAGACCATCCGTCTGGTGATTTCAGGTGCAGAAGCCATGACACCGGTGGTCAAGGAGCAGTTTGACCGCCTTACTACCGATGCATACCTCATCGAAGGTTATGGTATCACGGAGTGTGCCCCGATTATTGCCGCCAATTTGTTTGAGAAACAGAAGCTCAACAGCGTAGGAAAAATTCTACCGGATGTAGAATGCATCATTCTCGATCTCAACACTGGCCAGCGTTGCCAACCGGGTGAGGCAGGTATGATTTACGTGCGGGGGGCCAATGTCTTCTCCGGTTATCTGGGAAATGAAGTTGCCAGCCCCTTTGAGGAGATTGACGGGAAGACCTTCTACAAAACCGGTGACCTCGGCTATCTGGATGAGGAAGACTTCCTTTATATCACCGGCCGTCTGAAACGCTTTATCAAGATTGCCGGAGAGATGATCAGCCTGCCTTTTATCGAAAATATCTTGTTGGAGAAATATGGTGAAGAAGAGCGTCAGGTCCTTGCCATTGAAGGTTCGGACAAAACCGTTCCGCCACAGATTGTCCTCTTTGCCGCCATTCCGATAGATATGAACGAAGCAAACGATTACCTGATCAGTCATGGCGTGGCCCCGATTGCCAAAATTAAAAGTGTCATTCAACTCGAAGAAATCCCGCTGTTGGGAACCGGGAAGACCGATTATAAAGTCTTACGGCAACTGATTGAGAAATAGACACGTTCGGGAAAAGTCAATTCCAAAGAAATAAAAACAATCTATGTAATATTTGAAAAGTGCTGGTTTTTGCAAGTCGGCCATGAACAAAGAAAAAACAAAATCGGTTATATCGCTAATTAATTAAAGGCACTTCCGGTACAGCCGGAAGTTTTGTTAAACTCAGAAAGACTAAAAACAGATAACATGGATGAAACTTTTGTACGTTGCAAACCTTGCGGTTATGTGATGAAAGAATCGGAACTGCATAAGGTAGGGGTCTGTCCTGCCTGCGGAATGCCCGCCGGAGCCTTCGAACCTTATCGCGAAAGAGTCTCGGACTACCGGAAGCTGATTCTCGACCTTGATATTCACCCCATTGCCATTCACCTGTCGCAAACGTTTGTCGGACTGGCTCCGCTTCTGATCATATTAAACATGATCTTTCCCAATCTTTTTTCAGCAACTTTTATTTCCGTGACCAACTTCAGCATTTATGTGCTTCCTTTTACGCTGGTCCTATCCACCATATCCGGAGCTTTGGACGGTTACACCCGGTTCAAAACGCTTGATTCTCCTTTACTCAAGATCAAAATCATTTATAGTATAATCATAATCGTCCTTTCATTCACCAATTTCTTTGTCACCAAGCCAGGTGAATTTACGCCCATCACCCTCGGATTAAGCCTGGCATGCCTCTATTGTGCAGTACGGCTGGGACTTTGGGGCAAGAAGTTACTCAACGTGATCATGCCGGGATCGTTGTTTATTAATATCGGGAAACGAAAAATCAAGGTGTAACTTTTTACAGCGTAGTTTGTTTTTAATGTTGGCAACTGCGTGAATCTTTCAAAAAGATGTAAACCCTTTCAGTACTGCCATTCTGAAAGGGTTTGTTGCTTTCGGTTGATACCTTTCAATCTTTAAAATAATACGATTATGGGAAAACATGGTGTGGAAATCCTGGAACTGGATGTCCAAAAACTGATTAGATTGCTTAATGAAGCATTGTGTGAAGAGTGGCTGGCTTATTACCAGTACTGGATTGGGTCGCGAATCATGGAAGGTCCGATGCGTAGTGAAATTGAACCCGAACTTTTACTTCATGCAACGCAGGAGCTTAATCACGCCACGCTTGTGGCAACACGAATCATCCAGTTGGGCGGGATACCAGTAACTAATCCTGCCGATTGGTTTAAACTGGCAAAATGCAAGTATGCAGATCCCACAGATCCATACGTGGAGGTGGTTCTGAATCAGAATCTGGAGGGTGAACGATGTGCCATTCAGCGTTACAAAGAGCTAGCAGACTTTACTAACGGCAAAGATCACGCAACTCACCAAATGGCAACGACCATCCTCAACGAAGAACTTGAGCATGAACAGGATATCGAAGAATTCCTGACCGACATCAACCGTTTGAAAGAGGATATCCGGAAATTTCGCTTATGATGAGTGTCGAATATAAACGAAAACGAGCCACTTCTGAATTAATCCAGAAATGGCTCGTTTTGTTTGGTGTAAATACTTCGTCTTAATTAAAAGCCAGTAGATTCAAAAAGAATACTGCAACCGAGTTTACCATGTTGGAAATGGGCAAAATGGTGAGGCTGGTCTGGTTTTGCAGGATGATGATGGCTAACAGGGCAAAGGTTCCATACCTGTAAAGATTATACATCAATGTCGGATTAATCTCCTTCAGATACGAAAGATAGAGATGAGAACCATCCAGTGGAGGAATTGGGATCAGATTGAAAACAAAAAGTCCGAAGTTTATCACCCCCCATATAATAAGTAGATTAATCACCTGAAGTCCTAAATGAGTTGACTGAAAAAACTCAGCTGTATAAAGCCCGCGGGCAATTACAAAGAACAGTAATGCAAGCACAAAGTTGGAGAGTGGTCCGGCAATAGCAATCAGTATTTCATCCCGATGCTTCTTTTTCAGATTGTCGGGATTGAACAATACCGGTTTCGCCCAACCAAATCCGGCGATAACGATCAGGAAGAATCCAAGCCAGTCGATGTGTTTTAGGGGGTTAAGGGAGACCCTCCCCTGATCTTTAGCTGTATTATCTCCTAACTTATACGCTGTATAAGCATGAGCAAACTCGTGTACAGTGAGGCCGATCACAGCCGCGGGAATAATCTCTAATGTCTGAGTAATGTTCATTGTCTGGTATTTATAGTAAGAGGTAAAATCACTCTGTTTCTTTTTAAACGGAATTTCAGGAAATGGATTGTCTATATATACACGAATTCTCCATAGTTTATAAATAGAGAAAACCGGAAATCCAT
>JAUZOF010000819.1 GCA_030706585.1 Bacteroidota bacterium | reverse complement strand
TTTAATTTAACCGAAGCTAAATCTAAAATCTTATAATCATGTCAGAACATGCCAATAAAGCATCTGCATTTATCCGGGATGAGGGCCGCACCGACTGGCACGACCAGGCGCTGTGGTTTGTCCGCAAGAAACGGGATATCCAGACCAAAAAGGTGGATGAATGGGAAACCCTGCGGGAAATAGCATCCGGTATCAAGGCCAATGTACTGGCCAACCTCGATACTTATCTTTTACAGTTTGAGGAAAATGCATTAAAGAACGGCGCTCAAGTCCATTGGGCAAAAGATGCTGCCGAACACAACGAAATCATTCTCAATATTCTTCGTTCTAAAGGAGTAAAGAAAATGGTCAAGAGCAAATCGATGCTCACCGAAGAGTGCCATTTGAATCCCTACCTTATAGAAAATGGCATTGAAGTGGTTGATACTGATTTGGGCGAACGCATCGTCCAATTGCGCAATGAGCCACCCAGCCACATCGTTCTTCCAGCCATTCACCTGAAAAAAGAGGATGTGGGCGAAACATTTTACCAATATCTCCATTCTGAAAAAGGAGCAAGTGATCCCAAATACCTGACTGAGGTAGCCCGCAAGCATCTCCGTGAAAAGTTTCTTGCAGCCGATGCTGCTTTGACCGGTGTCAACTTTGCAGTGGCAGATACCGGAGGATTTACAGTTTGTACCAACGAAGGTAACGCTGATTTAGGTGCGCATTTGGCTCCGATACATATTGCCAGCGTGGGGATTGAAAAGCTGATTCCGAAACAGGAGCATTTGGGAGTATTCCTGCGCATGTTGGCTCGAAATGCTACGGGACAGCCCATTACTTCTTTCTCATCGCACTTTATTAAACCGCGTGCAGGACAGGAGTTACACATAGTCATTGTGGATAATAAGCGTAGTGAACAGCTGGGACGTGCCGATTTTCGCAAATCGCTTTATTGTATCCGTTGTGGGGCTTGTCTGAATACCTGTCCTGTCTATCGACGTAGCGGTGGACACAGTTACAGCTACATCATTCCGGGGCCTATCGGTTCCATTCTTTCTCCTGGTGTTGATTTGAAGAAACATTCGGCCATGCCGTTTGCCTCCACGCTTTGTGGATCGTGTTCAGATGTCTGTCCGGTAAAGATTGACATCCATCACCAGCTCTATAAATGGCGGCAGATTATAGCCGAACAGGGCGATTTTCCTGCGGTGAAGAAAATCTCGATGAAAATGATGGGATTTCTTTTTGCACACCCAACGCTTTACCGTATAGCCGGTAAAATGGGTCGGGGAGCAGTTAAAGTGATGCCCCGATTTCTCCTCTACAGCAAACTCAATGCCTGGGGGATTAAACGGGAAGTGCCGCAGGCTCCTCCTCAAAGCTTCCGCGAGTGGTATTTATCTCAGGAAAAATATAAAAACAGATAATTATGAGCAGTAAAGAATCTATATTACTACGCATTCGGCAGAATAAGCCCGAAGCATCACCGCTTCCTGAGTACGGACTGTTTGACGGAACGGCTCGTAATTTGATTGCCGAATTTAAGGAGAATCT
>JAUZOF010000818.1 GCA_030706585.1 Bacteroidota bacterium | reverse complement strand
TAGAGACGCAAAATCTTGCGTCTCTACAGTTTGGATCCGGATTTATTTTAACGCGAAACGAATAGGCAGTGTAAACTTTACTGGTACAGGTTGCCCGCCTTGTTTGCCGGGTTCCCAGGCAGGCATACTTTCTACTACGCGTACTGATTCTTCATCGCAACCACTGCCTATACCTCGTACAACCTGGATGTCCGATATAACCCCTTTCGTACTTACGACAAAAGAGATGATAACCATTCCTTGTACTTTTTTCATTTGGGCTGCAACCGGATAGCGTATAGTTTTACCTAAATACTCCTTCATTTTATCTGTCCCTCCGGGGAATTGAGGCATCTGCTCAACAATAATAAAAGGTTCATTAGAAATGCTATCTTTAAGAAAAGTGCGCTTGGTTACGTTACTCGCAATAAGGCGGTTGTTAGCATATAACTCTGAACGTATCGGCTTACCTTCTTCTGAATATACTTTCAATAGTCCGTGTAATACTCCGTTTTTGAACATCCCATCTTTCCATAACTGGCCATTCGGATACCATTCCAGACATTTACCGTCCATCAACCGTTCTTTCTTGTTTTGGATTAAATATCGAATCTCAGATTGGATTTTACCTGTTTTGAAGAAAAATCGTTCGATGATGTGTTGTTTGTCTGTTGAATCAGGCAACTCAACCTTATAGGTTTCGGCCTGATTCAATGAGGCTACTTTCTTGCCTTTACTGTTGTAATAGGTGGTGTCCTGCGCATGCAATGTTATTGCAGCAAAAGAGATGAGGATTGCAAATAGTAGTTTTTTCATAAATGGGATTGTGTGGTTTGTATGGATAGCAGAGACGCGCCAGGGCACGTCTCTACAGGTGGAAATCTATTTATTATCGGTATTCTCCGAATCCTCCCCCGGATGCGAAGCTGCGGTGTCGATAACCTGACGCGCATTTTCGTACTGGCCGTAGAAGGTGGGATTGATTGCTTTGAAGGGGAGCATCATCGGGTCAAGGTGGTCTTTGAGCAGGGCTTTGGCTTCTTTGATTTTTGATTTGATGTCGGAGGTGGACTGTTCCACAGCGGCATTGTCAGCAGCATTGCCCGGGATTACACTACCATAAGCAGCTACTAATGAATCCAATTCAGTAAAATCGGTCTGATCAGAGCCCCAGATAGTCAGGCTTTCAACAATGGGCTTTCCAAATGAGGCGGTTGCACGAGCCGAAGTGATCAAATCACTGTCACGAAGCCGATTCAACGAAGTTTCGGAAACGGATGCAATCTCTTTCAACTTGGGATCATTTGTGGTGGCTGAATGAGCCAACATTGCGGCAGAGATTTTCAGGATTTTGGCAATGAGCGAGATCTTGAGTTGCTTCTTGTTCTCCGAATTACCGGTATTTCCGTTTGCCTGGATATCCTTCAGCGTATCCACATTACTAATTATACCACCCAATTGATCGACCTGGGAGGTGATCGCTGGATTGTGTGCAAACAGTGCACGGTTGTTGGACATTACTTTGCTGGTTGCGCCCAACATGTTGTAAACATTGATTTCTTTTCTTTTCATACTCTGGTCATTTA
>JAUZOF010000817.1 GCA_030706585.1 Bacteroidota bacterium | reverse complement strand
GGTATTAAAAACAATCATCCCGATACTGGAAATCAGCTCAATAAACTGCCGTGTCGTACCAAACTCACCGATCACCGTCAACGAAAGGTACAAAGGAGCCATCAGCAAAATGCCCTGATACATCAGGAATCCCCGGATCACGGTTACGCCCACTTTAAGCGCATTCGGAGTCATTACGGCCATGATCTCTTTCACGCTTTTCTTGTTACTGCAGGCCATCTGTTGCTTTGTTTCTTTGTCGTAAAAAGTTGAATAACAAAGAATACGATTCACCACATCGCTTATCAGTTGCCCGAATACCAGCGAAATGAGACCAAAACCCAGTAACAGCATGATAACGGACGACAGAATTCGTGAGCCATGACCGATGATGACGATCTGTTGGTATTTTTTCACAAAACCACGCCCAAGCAACAATGAGCTATAATAGTATGTATAAAGCTGATAAGCGACCAAGATACCATAAACAATCCAGGCTATCCATACAGTGGTAATATTTCCCTGATAATTGTTTTTTTCAAAAATATAGGGTAAGTAAAAAGGAGATGCCACGAAAAAGACCAGCAAAAAGATACCGGCAATGATGGCATAATAACGTCTCATAGCCGCAATCAGGCTTCTGAGCAAGCCATAATCAATCGATTTATCGTTTTCAGCGACCGTAACGTAACCTTCAGACTTCAACTCCTTGGCTCCACTGAAAACATAAGTTATATTGCGTGAGAAAGCATTGGAAAATCCGAAATCGAGCAGCGCCGCCAATCCTCCGATGGTCAGGAAAATATTCCATAGTCCGACCTCCTTCGATGGCAGCAAATGAAGCACCAAAGGAAGGACAAGCAAACCCGAGGCAATGCGCATAAAAGTTCCGGCAAAATTCCAGATTACATCTTTACGTCCAATTTGTTCCATTCAAAATCAGGCTTTTGAAATTGTGTCGGCAATAATGTCAGAGGCATGACCATTGCCATATAAGTTGATAGAAAAATCGGGCTGATTCGTTTTTGCTTTTTCTAAGGCGGCCATCAGCAACGCCTTGTCTGTGCCAACCAGAGTATTGAATCCGCCTGTAGCGAGCTCCGTCCATTCGGTCTGTTTGCGCAGGGTGATGCACTGTTTTCCAAAGAAAAAGGCCTCTTTTTGCACGCCTCCGCTATCGGTAACGACCAGTTGGCAATGTTGCAGGAGCCGAATCATATCAAAATATCCCACCGGATCAATAACACGGCATTGCAATTCGATTCCGTTTTGTTGTAGAATGGCTCGCGTACGCGGATGCAAAGGCAACACCACCGGAGTTTGCCGGTTTATCTCGTTCAATCCTTCGATCAGCTGACGCAGCTTTTGCACATCATCGGTATTTTCTTGCCGGTGAATAGTTGCCAGTACAAAATCTTTGAGTCCTAAATCCTCAATGATAGTCGATTTCAGTGCTGCTTTCCTCGCATAAAAAAGCGCAGCATCAAGCATTACATCTCCGCTTTTGACCAATTGTACCGGAAAATTACGGAAGCCTTCGTTGTCAAGGTTTTGAACAGCAGTATCGGTAGGGCAAAACAAAATATC
>JAUZOF010000816.1 GCA_030706585.1 Bacteroidota bacterium | reverse complement strand
TACATTCCCCGATGCATCGGCATCTGCTGATGTTTTGCGAGGTATTCAGGCTGATTTTAAGACAGGATATTATGGTTCGGCGGGATCAGTTACATCAAAGAAATCTATATTGATGTCCGCAGAATTTGGTATAAACAACAACCTAGATGTAGCAGATGGTCGTCTCATGCTGGCGAGTGCTGGCATCTATCTTAGCTCTCTGCGATTCGGAAATCGTGCTGTTACACTTACTGTTAGAGTTCAGGGTCATCAGGGTGATGAATTCTGGCAAGATTATAATGCTGATGCTATTAAGCAGGTAGAGCTTAGACTTGATGTTAGTGCGTCGCGTTATATGATAATTTCTATCCCGAAGTGCAAGATTGCATCCATTAAGCAGTCGTTCAATGGAATCCGGGATATGAATGAAATTACATATAAGGCATTTTATGAAACGGCTGAATCATCTCCGTTTATTGTGACCATTCGTAATGGCGTGGCCGATTATCTACTGCCTATTACGCCTGGTATGTAATCGGGTTTTATCGGTAGCAAAACTATGCTATTGATACATCGTGGGCCACCGGCGATGCAAAATAAGCTGGTGGTTTCTTTTTAACTATTTAACAAAGGAGAATAGTATGAGTAAAGGCTTTTCAGTTAAAACGGCCATTGATACGGTCGTTATTCCACTTTCCGTTAACTATTTCGACGATATTACGCAGCAGTCGGAAACTATAAATGTAAAGCATATTTTCAAGTTTCCTACAACGCTCGTGCGTGATGGTTATCAACAGCGTCTTGTAAAGGTTACTGGCCGTAAGGTTAAAACTCAGGGCACAAGTGAGGCTAGTTGGTGGTTGTGGCTTCAGTGTGTTGTTAAAGTGGAAAATTACACCGATTTAGTTATAGACCCTGAAGGCCGTTGGAAGATGGCTTTTGATACTCCTGTGCTTCGTATTCACGCAGAACGCGCTGCCGAACAACTTCTCCAATATATCGACGCAGATGAAGGGGAAGTGGAAAAAAAATTCGAGCGATCCTCAGAAGTATAATTTGGGATTCTGAGGATAAAAATCCGTATCGCAAAGATACCATCACTAAAGAGATGGGGGGTAGTGTAGGTGAGCCGATTGAAAATGAGTATGAAGAGGCTGATGATACGGATGAAATCACAACAGATAACCAGCAGCTTGATGAGGTTATTGAGTTTTATGATTGCTATAACCTTATTCCACTTGCACAACGGGTTATTTGGCTCAGTAATGTTAAGGAAGCATTGGGATATATTCCTCCGGCATTTGAGCTAACGCATTTGGAAATCAAGTTGCTGGTTGTCTTGCAAGAAGAACAGAGCAAAAAAGTGGCGTATAATTCGTATAAGATGAAACAAGAACAGATGCGACAAATGGCAAATATGCCAAACGTACCGAGGCGTTAAATGCCTGCTACTTCACAAACAGTATTCATTAATATTGTTGTGCGGGGTGGACTACCGCAAGCTATACCTGATCCTACTAAAAACGTACAAGCTGGTGTAGCAAATACAGGCAAAGCTGTAGACAATTTGACTAATAAGGTTACACGGTCAAAT
>JAUZOF010000815.1 GCA_030706585.1 Bacteroidota bacterium | reverse complement strand
TTTTAACTTTTGAATTAAAGCTTTGGCAACAAGCCCGCCGTTAGAATGTGCAATAATTGTTACTTTACCAGTTCTAGAACTTTTTTGAAGCTCCTCGAGTTTTTTGAGGATAAAAGATTCTGAAAAATCTTGGGATTTGTTATAAGACAAGTTGTTGCCCGACGAAACAAAGCCATTTGTAATAATATCATTCAAAGAAAGCCTCCAATCATAAGGAATAAAAGCGTAGTCTGCAATGATATTATCATCATTTTTCCATTTTCTTAGGTCATTAATAAAAGATTTGTACATGTTAAAACCATATACGTCACTAACGATGCCAGTTTCATCGACTTCTCCATTATTTTGTGTATCATCTTTTGTATAAATTTCACTATTTACACTTCGCCCCGAATTATCAAGCACGAGATCGGATTGGTTAGAGTCATTTGATGATACCCATAGTTCTTTTTCAGTTGATCCACTTTCTTCATACAATCTTGAACCCATCACCCCCGGCAAGAAAAGTACATTCGAAAAACAATTAGAGGTACAAGTGGGAGCATCCGGTATACCTCCATAAAAAACATTGGGGATGAAGCTGTCGAGCCCCGAAACCCAAACTCCCCCGGTCTGAACATTATCCAATCTCATTCGATACCCGGTCCCGGCGGTCAAGTGGCAATCCTGGCCGGTGAAATCATTCCAGCCGCTTAGGATGCCGTGCAGTCTCAGAGGGTTAAGATTCACAGTATCGGTGGCATTGCAATCCAGGCCGATTCCATTTGCATCTTCCAGATGTGCTCCCATGGTTCGTACCCCATATATTTGTTGGTCTGAAAAATATCCGGCAATGGAAGTAAGTGTCCCGCTTTTATCGGGAGTGAAAGACCAATGCGGAACTACCTCGCGAGCGAATCCTTTGCCGGTTAAGTTGTCCAGCAAAGCGCTGGAAGCATCGCAAATTCCCCCGGTATCTATACCCGTTTCGTTTTGATTTTGCACTCCATCAGAACAGCTCGGTAGTGGATGCCCATAATAAATACCATAACCCCCCATGACATTACCTCCAGGTGTAGCGTTGCCCCAAACTCCGCCACCGATAAAGTTCGCCTTAAGAGCTCCGAAATCTATTCCGTAACGATGCCCGGCGAGAAGTCCGCATTGGGCGCCCTGAAAAACAACATGGGTGATGATTGAATTCGAATCGAGAGGATTACCCGAAGTACCTAAAATAGTATCCGAAACACAGTCAGTAGGATTAAAGGTCGGATATTCAATCGTCGCGACAAAATTAAGGGTCGGATCTTTGATGCTAAAAGCAAGGTCTATGCTATCTAAAACTCCGGAGACGGTGGGTGTAAATTCGTAGTGCGGATAAATTAGCTGAACGTAATCATTTCCGGTTTTAGTGTCTAACAAAACGCTCTCGGAAGCATACGCTTTCGGTAAATTTGCCAGCGCGGCAAATACAAATATGACTGAAATAAGGCCCAAAAACCTTAATTTCAATGAATTTCTCGACAAATTCATAGATATTTTGATACTACCACTATTCCGAAAAACGTCAAGATTGGGCAGGCTTGCTAACATTTT
>JAUZOF010000814.1 GCA_030706585.1 Bacteroidota bacterium | reverse complement strand
CGATAGTTATCGGGACCCGCTGCGCTCAGACTTGAACTAATAGTTACCTGCTTATTCTTACGACAAGTTGCGGATGAAAGAATAATATTAGAATGACACACCTAACGACACAGTAATTATTGGGTCATGAGCAAATCCTTTCCTTGATAAGTCTTCAGGAACCTTCCCATTAAAATTAAAATATTCAACTCGTAAAGAGTACTGATCATCAAATATTATACCCGCATTCAGTTTATAAGTAAATAGAGTATTAACATCAGATTTTATCTCGGTAAAACTTTGACCAATGGCTGTGTATGACACTTTCGGCACAAACATAAAATCAGGGCCAATAGCACCTGATATAAACAAATGAACTTCATCGGATAACTCCTTAGGTAACGATATTCCAGCTAATAAAGGAACATTTGAAATTCTGATATATTTCGTTTCTGGTAATGTTCCCATTACACCATTATATGAATAAAATGTCTTTATCGAATTCGGTAATAGATACTTATCATTCATAAAATCAGCACTACATATCAGATTGATTACATCTTTTTGTATTGGCAATTTGTATTCGACTCCTAAATCCACTCCAACAGATAGATTCTTGAATTTATTATTGTTCAATACAGCAGATGGTCCTGCATGTATCGTGAAAGGTGTTTGTGACTTAGCTGTGAAACTAATAAACAGACAAAAGATGATGGCTATAAAGAATGTTTGTGTAAAATTCATTGTGTAGTTATTTTTCATATTTCTTCTTTTTCTTCCAAGTCTAATATCTTGCACTCAGCCCTAGTTCAAGTCTGAGCGCAGCGGGTCCCGATAACTATCGGGATTGGACTCAAAACGGTTTCAGTTTTCAAACTGATGCTGTATCACCAACAAGGAACAATATTGACCAGTCCCTTCCCTCCGGCAAAATCAACAGCGCTACTGTACGGATAACTTTCAGCCTGCGAAACAAAGCCAGCTTTTACCGGATTCTCATGCACGTAATCTATTGCAGCGTCGATGCCATAAGCATGTCTGGTCAGTTCGATCGGTTGATTATGTTGTTGCCAAAACTGATATTTGCTATTGTTTGGGTTCTTTTTTCCTGCCCGTTCAAACATCCACAGCATCCATTCCCTTCGGCTTTCTTGCTGATTCTTTTTAATTGCATCCAAAATCTCATTGGCTGTATGCTTTTTCATATCCCGCAATACGTTTTCCAAAGCAACTTCTCGTCCTTCAATAACCAGATGAACATGATTGCTCATGATTACCCAAGCGTACACTATCAGACCTTTTTCCCTGATGCAGTAATTCAGACTATCCACCACAATATCTTTGTATTCACGTCGGGTAAATACATCAATCCAGTTGACTGTGGCAAAACTCACAAAATAAACTGCTTCAGGATTGCGAAACTTGTACTTTCGGCTCATGAACTACTCTTTTACAGTTATAAACTGCTCTGGTTTTGAGTCCAAGTCCCCGCTGCGCTCAGACTTGAACTAATAGTTACCGGCTTATTATTGCGACAAGCGGGTGTTGTTTTGTACTTGTTTTATTTGCCCTCTTTTTCTTCCAAGTCTAATATCCTGCACTCAT
>JAUZOF010000813.1 GCA_030706585.1 Bacteroidota bacterium | reverse complement strand
TTAAATATTATCTTGTCTTTTCTACTCGTATATTGTCGTCGAATAATGTTCTAATTTTAAGAAACTTGTGAAAATTAATATCTTTCGTGATTATTGTTGTAAAGCCTAACAATTTCAAGAAAAAAGGATGCCCTTTCTTATAAGGGCACCCCCGGTAGATTGTCTCTATTTCAATGAATACTCATGAACGTTCTCGTAATCCCTGTAAAAGGTTGCGGTTAGTGTCTTTTTCGTCAGCATATATACAACCGACCATTGTTCATCCCCCGGCATGGTGTTTTTCTGCAACAGCTTTAATGCGTCCTGTGTCGAAATGACGCCTCCGCTTTTTGATAAAACTGCATCATAGTTTTTATAGCGGTCACTTCCAAATCCAGTCAGCGAGGGATTGTTATACAAAATGAAATTCGTGCAAATCTGATAGTTGCCATCCATGTTTATCACTTGCATTTTACCGTCTACAAACTCAATGACCGCTGATTTCCCGGCTGCATCGCTAACCATAAACTGAACTGGATCTGAACTAACCAATGCCAGATTATACTTTGACAGCAGCGAAACGGCCTCGTCTACCGTTTTGGCTTTGTTCAACAGCACAACGAGGGCTGTTTGATCACAGATTGTTTTCTTATCCTTACTGATACTATATTGTGAACCGGCTGCCGTAAAGTTGGCAACCATCAAACCGTATTCATTCATTCCGTCTGTGATTACATACGGTGCAGCAAGTACGCTGCCTTTATCTGCAAGGGTAACAATATCTTTTGGTTTATCAAATATCCATGCAAGGTTTGACATTGCCAATATCCGGCTGCCCTCTGTGCCATCGGTTTTTAATACGCACCCTTCTCCGATAGGGGTATCGAGGTTCCGTGCGAATATTAGGTCGCCATCCGGCGTTTTTGCAAAGAACGCGGAACAGCCATGCTTACCGATTGCAAATTTTCCTGCTCCTCTTGCAAGATTGTCTGCAAGAAAACTTCTTAACTCATCCGGACTGCCCGCTCCTTGTTTCAGATATTGATTTAAAGCATAGCCACCGTAATAATTCATCTCATATGAATGTCCCGCATTAATTTTAGTTATGGACGCAGCCGTTTTGAATACATCGAAAAAGGTGACAATAATTGAAAGTATGCCAATCAATAAAATAGCGGCCACAGAAAAAATCACTTTTTTTAGTGGTTTCATTTTTGTTCTCATAAATATTTTCCCGCCTTTTTGCGATTTTATCGGTTATCAAAACTCGTTTGAGAAAATGGGCTTTGCAGTTTTTTCGCTCGAATAATGTTATTATAAAGTTCACGGAAATAAAATTCAAGCGTCGCAAACCAGATCCGCCAGCATGCCCGGCTGTTTTTGTAAAAAAATCGCCAACCGTCCGAGGAATTCACACAGACGGTTGGCGACCGTAAATAACGGTTCTGCGAATGCCGAATACCGTATCTACGGATGAATTGCAGCTTACTCAAAATAGAATAAATCTTCAAATTTCTTATCTAATGCAATGCAAAGAATTAAAGCGAGCTGTGCAGTGGGATTAAATTGTCCCGTTTCAATAGAGCTAATGGTGTTTCTTGAAACACCTACTAATTCAGCTAGTTGTGTTTGA
>JAUZOF010000812.1 GCA_030706585.1 Bacteroidota bacterium | reverse complement strand
TTTTTAATTTTGATGATTCCGCCGCCATGCGCCTGGATATGGTTACCATCCATATCCGGCCAGACTTCACAGGGTCGGATTTCGGTTTGTTTCTGTGCCAATATACCAGAACACAACAAGAGGCAGCACAAGCTAATGATTGATTTTCGGTTAAATAGTAATTTCATTGCCATTGATATTATATTAATTGTTTATCGGCCGGATTATAACTGCCTGGCCGCCTTTAGCTTTTATATCAAATAAGAACGCATCCCCTTTTTTGACATTAACGATTCTCTTGCGAATGTTTCCTGCGCCATCGTCCTCATAAACAGTAGCTTCATACCGTTTTTCAGCCGACAAGAAATCAAGGCAAACGGAGCTTTTCCAGTCGTCAAAACCAGCCACATTACCCAGGAACCAGGTTGATCCGTTGCGTCGGGCTACGCTGATATTTTTACCTATGTCGCCCTCCAGATAGTGCGATTCATTCCACACGGTGGGCACTTGGTCAAAAAATTCAATCTCTTCGTCGTTCGTGTAATCAAGTGGCTTTCCGTACCAAAACACGGATTGTAGCGGACTAAAATACACAACCATAAGAGCCATTTGTTGTGCTTTGCTCACCTTTATGTTTTTGCTGAAACTATTTGTTGAGTTGGGAAAGCAGAAGGTAAAATCGGCTGGTCCCGCCAAAAACCGGGTAAAGGGCAGCGTGGTGGTATGAAATGCGTCCGGACTATTTTCATCACCGCGGATGCCCTCCTGGGTAAGCAATGCCGGATATTTGCGGCTCAGCCCTGTAGGTTTGTAATTATCGTGAATATTGAGAATGAAACCGTAGTCATTTACCTTCCGCATCGCTTGGTTGAGCCACTTGATTCCCTTTTGCGACAGACCATCCACAAAGCCGAACTTGAACCCTGCCACTCCCCATTTTTTGTACAACGGCAAAAGCGAATCCAAGTAAGCATACAAGCCATTGTCCACATAAAGAATCACTTTTACACCCTTTTCATTTCCGTAACTGATCACCTTCTGGAGATCGATGGCTGGAATAGGTTTGGTTGGATTAAGATTGGGGCCAATTTTACCTAGTCCATACCAACCTCCGTCATACATAATGTATTGGAAATGATGCTTCACGGCAAAATCAACACAGTCGAGGCCACTTTGCGTGTTAAGCTGTGCGCGGATCAGTTTGCCGGGCACAATCCAGTTGGGAATCCTTTTTACAGACGTGGTATTTAAACGCAGGTACAAGTCGCTGAAATCATGCAGACCGACAGCTGTTTTAGAAATGCTGATCGTGCGCCACGGGGTTTGGAAATTACCAGAAACAACCACCGCTGTATCTCGCCTAAAAGCAACGGCAAGCGTATTTGGCAAAACTCCCCTAATAAACTCAGCTTTGGTATAGCTGTCATTCTCTGCCTCTCCCACTGTAAGATAGAAGGAACCTGAACGAACCGTAGCAGGAAAATCACATGTTTTTTTCAACGTATCTACCGCAGTAGGCGTAAAAACCGACTCTTGATTGTATTGATAAACAATGGAAGACTGGGAAAAATGGAACATTGTCAATTCGCGCCTGATAGACTGAACACCGGCAGCCGATAAATCGTAGCGAAAAGCGA
>JAUZOF010000811.1 GCA_030706585.1 Bacteroidota bacterium | reverse complement strand
GGCTGATTGTTGGATTTGCCCTGAGCCAGCCGAAATGAGAATTACGCCTCCCAGTGAAAGTGCCATGCCTATGTATTTTCTGCGTGGAATGGGCTGGTGGCTGACGATTGCTATTAGTATCAACAGCAAAATTGGCCATGAATAATTAATCGGTTGTGCAATTTGGGCCGGTAAGAGCGCATAGGCTTTAAATAGAACAAGATAATAGATTGCAGGATTCAGTAGGCCAATCAGGGCATAAAGCAACCATTGTTTTGTAGAAAGTAATGTCAGCGAGCTCCATTTCGACTGAAAGGTCATAACTATTGCCAGAATGATAAGTGCCGTACAACTGGCGATGAGCAGCATTTCAAAATGTGTTTGCAGTTGCAGGGCCAGTTTAAAGGCGGTAGCGACAGTTGACCAGCTAAGTACGGATAAACCGGCATATATCAGTGATTTATTTGATTTTTTCATTCTGTCTTAGTGTTGTTGGTTTGTTTGAGAAAAACAATTGCAAAAGACGGAAGAATTTTTTAGAAAAAAGCAAAAAATAATCCCAAAAAATACAAGAATCCTCTCAGGTAAGGTTTTTGGGTACGACGTGATTTTTTTGTAATTTTACTTACTGAATCAGATAAACCGGATATGGGTAAAAATAAGTTCTATGTGGTCTGGAAAGGCCGTCAAACGGGAGTGTTCGATAGTTGGGAGAGCTGCAAAGAGCAGGTTAACGGCTTTGAAGGTGCCCAGTACAAGGGTTACCCGACAGAGGCGGCTGCAAATGCTGCTTTTAAAATGAACTACTGGAAAGCTGTCGGTACTAACCAGAAACAATCTGTGATTGCCGTTGGAGAAGGCGGAGCAAAACCGGTTGTTCCAAGTCTGGCTGTAGATGCAGCTTGCAGCGGTAATCCCGGAAAAATGGAATATCGTGGCGTGGAAACATCCACCGGAAGAGAAATTTTCAGACAAGGGCCGTTTGAACTCGGGACGAACAATATTGGCGAATTTCTGGCAATAGTCCATGGTCTGGCTTTTCTCAAGAGCCAGAATAGCGATCTCCCGATTTACTCTGATAGTGTGAATGCTCTGGCCTGGGTAAAGGCAAAACATTGCAGAACAAAGCTGGAACGCTGCGCTAAAAATGAGGAATTGTTTCAGTTGATAGAGAGAGCCGAAAACTGGTTGAAACAGAACTCTTTTTCTACCAAACTGCTGAAATGGCCAACGACAGAGTGGGGCGAAATACCCGCAGACTTTGGCCGTAAATAAAAAGTGGTTTACTTACCTGGCCATTGGTAAGCTCCGATATCCGGCGCATTTTCCCACAATCGGTAAATATCGTTCATGTCAAAGCAGAATGCGGGCAGACGGCTAATCTGTATATCTGCTT
This sequence comes from Bacteroidota bacterium, assembly GCA_030706585.1. Classification (GTDB taxonomy): domain Bacteria; phylum Bacteroidota; class Bacteroidia; order Bacteroidales; family UBA7332; genus CAXXIC01. Next base: position 243 of record JAUZOF010000811.1, on the reverse strand, counting down.
TTTTTCTGAGTAGCGATTCTTCTGTCGGACGGAAGTCGTAATAGCCGTCCTTGTTAATGGCGCTTCTTACAAATAATTGGTCTCTTGTATTTCCCCACAGTACATTTTTGATGAAAGGCGAATGTATCGGGTTCGACATCAGATAGCAATGGTCAAACGAATACTTCAGCGGCGTGCTGCGTGTTGTATCGGAAATCATTATTTCGTTGGGCATCGATCCGGTTATGACGCAATTGATAAACT
>JAUZOF010000810.1 GCA_030706585.1 Bacteroidota bacterium | reverse complement strand
GAAGAGGGAGGGCTTCCCGAAAACGATATATTCAGTGTTGACTTTATATTGGTCTAAAACAAAACGAACACCTTTGAACCAAACCAGCTCTATGGTGCCGGTACCGTCAGTGAAGGAGGCTATCAGGCGCTGGGATGGGCCGGTTCCTATTTTTTCAAAACGGGTGATTTTTCCTTTTAGCTGAATATATGCAGTGTCGCTCTGTAGTTCGCGGATTGTGTAGAACTTGCTTCGGTCAATGTATTTATATGGAAAATAATAGAGCAGATCCTCAAAGGTAAGAATGCTGAGTTCTTTGTTTAGCATTTCTGCCCGTTTGGGACCAACTCCGGTTAAATACTTTAATTCATTCGATGCAAGATTAATCATTCCGTAAAATCTCTTCTGTTGCGAAGTTAAGAAGTTATGGCCTCTCTTTCCGATAAAAGAACCTCGGCGATTTTCAGATCCGGAGGCGTAGTGACTTTGATGTTATCCCTGTTTCCTTCAACCAGATTTAGCTCAATTCCTAATGACTCGACAACGGTAGCATCGTCCGTAAACCGTTCTTCATAGGTTTGATTGTAGGCTATCTTGAGGATAGAAGACTGGAAGACCTGTGGTGTTTGTACGGTACAATACTGATTTCGTTCGACTGCAAAATTGGTGTTGTTCTCTGTTTTTCGGAGACTGTCGACAATGGCAAACACAGGGACGGCTGTGCCATAATGCTCTGCCGTGGAGTAACAATTTTCAAGCGTTTGGCGATTTACCAGCGGGCGAACTCCATCATGGACTGCGATAATACATTTTTCCTTGATGGCAACTAATCCGTTTTTGACAGACGCAAAACGAGTTTCACCACCCTGAACGATTTCGTGGGGAATAGCAAAGCTATGTTCGTTGCACAGTTTTTTCCATAGGCTAATCTGATTAGCTGGTAGAACAATAATTAGTTGGATGAAAGAATCGTAGTCGTAAAAGACTTTGATAGTGTGCATTAAAAGAGGAATTCCTCTGAGTTGAATAAATTGCTTTGGGAGGTCGGAGCTCATCCTTTCACCTTTGCCTCCGGCAACAATGATGGCGTAACGTTTCACTTTGATTTTGGTTTATTTCTGGTATAGTTTGGTTTATCCCTTTATTTAGAACGTTTGTTCTGAAAAAAACGGGTCATAAGTTCTGCGCATTCAGTTTCCATCACACCACCCAGTACAGCTGTTTTTGGGTGTAGGGCATTGGTGGCAAAGACATGATACCCCCGTTTCTCATCGCGGGCACCAAAAACAATGCGCCCTATCTGTGCCCATGAAAGTGCTCCTGCGCACATAACGCAAGGCTCAACCGTGACATAGAGAGTACATTCCGTGAGGTATTTTCCTCCCAGCGTATTTGCGGCGGCTGTGATTGCAAGCATTTCGGCGTGAGCCGTGACATCATTTAATGTTTCTGTTTGATTGCCGGCCCGGGCGATGATTTGGTTTTGGCATACCACGACAGCCCCAATTGGGATTTCACCCTGAGACTGAGCTTTCTTAGCTTCTGCCAGAGCTTGCTTCATAAAGTAATTGTCATCAAACATAAAAACAAAGGTAGTAATTTTTATGAAATTGTACTTCCGGAATCTTCTTTGCCAATAAAAAACGTATTTT
>JAUZOF010000081.1 GCA_030706585.1 Bacteroidota bacterium | reverse complement strand
TGGCACACATTACCATGCTTGAAAGCATCGGTTTGCTCGAAAAAGAGGAACTGACCGCTCTTCTGGCTGAACTGAAAAATATCTACCAACTGGCTGACAATGGCGATTTCGTTATTGAAGAAGGGGTGGAAGATGTCCACTCTCAGGTAGAGGCAATGTTGACCGAGCGCCTCGGAGATATCGGTAAAAAAATCCACAGTGGCCGCTCTCGTAACGACCAGGTTTTACTTGACCTGAAACTCTTTACCCGGGCTCAGATTCAGGAACTCGTTGAATTGGTTGACCAGTTGGCAACAACCTTATTGACTCAAAGCGAGAAATACAAATCGGTTTTGATGCCGGGATACACACACCTCCAGGTGGCTATGCCTTCATCATTCGGACTGTGGTTTGGCGCCTATGCAGAGAGCCTTGTGGATGACCTGCAACTGATGCAGGCTGCATACCGCATCTGCAATCGCAACCCGCTGGGCTCTGCCGCTGGTTATGGTTCTTCATTCCCGCTGAATCGCCAGATGACAACGGACCTGTTGGGCTTCGATAGCATGAACTACAACGTGGTGTATGCCCAAATGGGACGCGGAAAAATGGAACGCACCGTTGGTTTTGCTATTGCAGGAGTTGCGGCTACATTATCTAAACTGGCCTATGACGCTTGTTTGTTCAACAGCCAGAACTTCAACTTCATCAAATTACCCAACGAATATACAACCGGTTCGAGCATTATGCCTCACAAGAAAAACCCGGATGTATTCGAATTAACCCGTGCTAAATGCAATAAGCTACAGGCGCTGCCTCAACAAATCATGATGATCGCCAACAACCTGCCTTCCGGCTACTTCCGCGACCTTCAGATTATCAAAGAGGTATTCCTGCCTGCATTTGACGAGCTGAAAGATTGCCTCGTGATGGTAAATCGCATGATGGGCGGCATGAAGGTAAATGACCAAATCCTCGAAGATAGCCGCTACGACCTGATATTCAGCGTTGAAGAGGTAAACCGCCTGGCTACGGAAGGAATGCCATTCCGCGATGCATACAAACACGTTGGGCTGGCCATTGAAGCCGGTGAATTCCAGCCGGATAAAAGCGTCAATCACTCCCATGAAGGCAGTATCGGTAACCTGTGCAACGACCAGATTTCAGCATTGAAAAACGATATCGTAACATCATTCGGCTTCGACAAAGTTGAAGCTGCAGAAAAACAATTGTTGGGTAAATAACCCGACAATTGTCTTTTTTACCACTACCCACCCTTTAATCTACCAAACACACTATGGAATACCGTCCTAATCCCGACCGCTATTCCGGCATCATGCAGTATCGTACCTGCGGACATTCCGGCATTAAACTCCCGATATTATCTCTGGGCCTCTGGCACAACTTCGGCAGTGTCGATAACTTCGAAACGGCTACCGCGATGGTCAAACATGCTTTTGACAACGGAATTAACCATTTTGATTTAGCCAATAACTACGGCCCCATTCCGGGAAGTGCAGAAGAAAACTTCGGACGTATTCTGAAAAGAAGTTTTATCAATCATCGCGATGAAATGCTAATCACGACAAAAGCCGGCCACTTTATGTGGGAAGGTCCTTATGGAGATGGCAGTTCACGTAAGAATCTCATCAGCAGCCTCAATCAAAGTCTGAAGAGGATGCAGCTCGACTATGTCGATGTGTTTTACTCGCACCGTTACGATGGGTTTACACCGATTGAAGAAACATTACAGACTCTGGTTGACATTGTCAAACAAGGCAAGGCTTTATATGTTGGTATTTCCAAATACCCTCCTCGTGAGACGAAATTTGCTTACGAATACCTGAAGTCGCAAAATGTCCCCTGCCTGTTGCATCAGGACAGATACAGCATGTTTACTCGAAATGTCGAACAGGAGATACTAGGTATTGCCGGTGATAATGGAGTGGGATTCGTTGGATTTTCACCATTGGCACAGGGATTATTGACCAATAAATACCTGCATGGAATCCCCGAAGGCTCACGGGCTGCCCGCGCCGACGGGTTCCTCAAAATCGAACAGGTTACCCCGGCAGTTATCGAAAAAGTAAAACAGCTCAACGAACTGGCAAGCAATCGTGGTCAAACACTGGCCGAAATGGCACTCGCCTGGGCTTTGCGCGACAATCGCGTTACCAGCCTGATCATAGGAGCCAGTTCGGTTGCACAACTCGATGATAACCTGAAAGCATTAAATAACCTCCAGTTCTCCAACGAAGAACTGGATACCATTGAACGGATTCTGGCATAAGCCAAAATCCGTTTAATCCTCAATAAATGAAGTGCAGCAGCCGTTGTATATTGAAAAACCTTCCCTATGATTAAGAAACTGCTCATATTATTGCTCATTTGCTTTGGTTGTGAATCGGAGTATTTCAGCCGGATACCCAATACATCCGTTTATTTAGAGGTTTATCTGCAAGGATTGGATGTCAAATTAAATACAATCGGAGCAACAAAACTTTTTAAAAGAGGGAATGAGCGACTTCCATATAAGGAAAGATACGGTTACGGTGGAATATTGGTTGTTCACGGTGCTGACCAGTTTTATGCCTTTGACATGGACTGTCCTTATGAGGTACAAACATCAGTTACAGTAATTGCATCATCAGACGGACTAACAGCTATATGTCCCAAATGCGGTTCTACTTTTGAAATATTTAATGGCACCGGTGCGCCCCTTTCAGGTCCTGCTCAAAAAAACAGCTATTATTTGCGCCGTTACATCGTAAACCAATCCTCTGAACCTCTGATAGTTTACCAATAATAGTCAAAAACAAGCAAGATTTTCATCAAAAAAATTTTGCAGAAACAAGAAACAGTTCTATCTTTGCAACCGCAAACGCGAAAGTAGCTCAGTTGGTAGAGCATAACCTTGCCAAGGTTAGGGTCGCGGGTTCGAGTCCCGTCTTTCGCTCACGGTTTGCCCGGATGGTGAAATGGTAGACACGAAGGACTTAAAATCCTTTGGCTTTGCGGCTGTGGGGGTTCAAGTCCCCCTCCGGGTACTTGATTAAAACATTCAATCCCTTGCAATCAAACGATTGCAAGGGATTTTTATATTTAATAAATCCTCAAGCTCAAACAATGAACAACAGCCTACTCACATCCAAACGCATTGACTCCCTTGACTGGTTACGAGGATTGATGGCCATCTCCATCATGGCATATCACCTTTCAGGTATGTACTTTACACAACCTGACGCCTCCTCATTTCTCGGGAGAATGGGCATCTATGGGGTTTCGATCTTTTTCATCCTCTCGGGTCTGAGCATGGCTATTGTATATCATCATACAATGAATTCCATCCAAAGCATTATGAGTTTTTTCGTCAGACGGATTTTCAGAATCTGGCCATTGCTTTGGGTTGCGACTATCCTGACAGTTATTCTCAACTATTCTGCAAAAACAGGTATCAACTGGTATAAACTCTGGATTAACCTGACCACAGCTTTCGGATTTATTGAACCAAGAGGTTATATCGCCACAGGTGCCTGGTCAATTGGCAATGAGATGGTATATTATCTGCTTACCCCGATTTTCATATTTGCCTATAACTATAAAAAATGGCTTGGAGATCTGCTTTTCGCCATTACAGTGGGAATCGGCTGCTACTATTGCTTTTATGCTCTGTCTCCGGATATTGAATTAGGCAAACAATGGAAAATCTACATCAATCCATTCAATAACCTGTTCCTATACACGACCGGTATTGCCATATTCTACAATTTCAAGGAGGTAAACTTCACCAAGATTGAAAATGTCGCTCTGTTACTTGTTACGATCGGTGCATTTATATTTTATCCAATAAGCGGAAACCAATCTGTTCTGGTAGCCGGGATTCATCGCATTTTACTGGTTATTATTTCCACGGGATTGGTGGTGGCTTTTTATAAATTCATGATTCAAATCCCCCGATTTATTGATTATCCGTTAGAGAAATTCGGAATTGTAACCTACGGGGTTTACCTGCTGCATCCGGTAGTAAATAACGCCTTAAGCAAAATCATATCACTTCCCGGTTGGGGAATGGCCGCTTTGGTCGTTATTTTTACAGTACAACTCTCTCTGGGTTCCTATTATTATTTCGAATTAAAACTGATGAAACTGGGCAAAAGATTGACTACGCCAAAATCAAACAAAGCGCAACCAAAGATTCAGTAAGAGAGATTTTCCCTAAATTTGCATTCAAAGCAGAGTAAGCATGGAAAAACAAATCATCATTGTTGCCGGAGGTAAAGGACTACGCATGGGGAGTGACCTTCCCAAGCAATTTATTCCCATCGGAGGAAAACCAGTATTGATGCACACTATTGAGGCATTTTACAAATTCGATGCATCAATGAAAATTATCCTGGTTTTACCTTTGGCTCATCAGGAATACTGGAAAGAACTTTGCTCGACTTATCACTTTTCAGTGCAACATGTAATCGCTAACGGCGGTGAAACCCGTTTCCATTCGGTAAAAAACGGCATTGAAAAGGCTCTTGCCAATACACAAAACCCCACACTCATCGGAGTGCATGACGGCGTGCGCCCGTTTGTCTCTGCCGAAGTGATTGCAAACTGTTTTGATGCTGCCGGCAAATATAGCGCTGCCATCCCAACGATCAGCGTTCACGAAACCATCCGCGAACTAACCGAAACTGAAAGCAAAACCGTAGACCGGGCAAAATACAGACTGGTACAAACTCCGCAGGTCTTCACCGCTGAGATTTTACAGAAAGCATACCGGCAACCTTTTTCTGAGGCTTTCACCGATGACGCCTCCGTCGTGGAATCCATCGGACACAACGTTACCCTTGTGGAAGGAAACCGCGAAAACATCAAAATAACATCCCCCTTTGACCTGATCATTGCAGAAGCCCTGTTACAGCAAAAATGAATTTAGCCCAACAAGACATCAAATTCCTGCCGGGAGTAGGCGAAAAAAGAGGTGAAGTCCTAAAACAAGAGCTGGAAATCCGCTCTTTCGAGGATTTACTCTACTATTTCCCGTATAAATACATTGACCGCAGCCGCATGCATCGCGTCTGCGAAATCAATGCGGATATGATGTACGTGCAACTCAAAGGACGGATTCTTTCCTTTGAAACGCAGGGAGAAGGAATGAGCAAACGTCTGACGGCAAAATTCACTGACGGAACCGGCATAATAGAGTTGGTTTGGTTTAAAGGTCTGAAATTTGTTACAGGTAAATATTTGCTGAATACGGAATACCTCGTCTTCGGCAAGCCCAATATTTTCAACAATAAAGTCAATCTCCCCCACCCCGACATAGACGTTTATGACGAAGCGGTGGAAAAACATGCCGGAGCATTGCAGGCATTTTATAACACTACAGAAAAGATGAAGAATCAATTTCTCAATTCGAGAATGATTCAGAAATTGGTTTACAATCTTTTCACCTGCCTCAAGGCACCTTTCGGAGAAACCCTTACGTCACAAATCATTCAACGGGCAAAAGTAATCTCTCTGAACGAGGCGCTTTACCACATCCATTTTCCCAAATCCCAGGATTTACTACGAAAGGCGGAATACCGACTTAAGTTTGAAGAGTTATTTTTTATCCAGCTAAATATTCTTCGTTATTCGAGACTTAACAGCCGGAAACTGGGTGGATTCGTCTTCCCTAAAATCGGAGACTATTTTAATAACTTCTATAATCATAACCTTCCCTTCGAACTGACCAATGCGCAGAAGCGGGTTTTGAAGGAAATCCGGGAGAATGTCAGGACCGGCCACCAGATGAACCGTCTTGTACAGGGAGATGTGGGAAGCGGAAAGACGCTGGTTGCGTTTATGAGCATGCTGATGGCTCTCGACAATGGCTATCAGGCCTGCATGATGGCTCCCACTGAAATTCTGGCCACACAACACTATGAAACCGTTCATAAATTATCGGAAGGACTTGGCATCAATGTGGTGCTACTGACGGGTTCCAGCAAAAAAGCGCATCGGGAAAAAGTGCATAAACAGCTTCTAACCGGAGATATCCATATCATCATCGGTACGCATGCTTTGCTTGAGGATATTGTACAATTCGATAACCTCGGAATGGCCGTTATCGACGAGCAACACCGTTTTGGAGTCGCACAGCGTGCCCGTCTTTGGGCGAAAAACAAACGTCCGCCTCACGTATTAGTCATGACAGCCACCCCAATCCCCCGGACTCTGGCGATGACGCTTTACGGCGACCTGGATGTCTCTGTCATTGATGAATTACCACCTGGAAGAAAACCCATCCAGACATTACATCAATACGATAACCGCAGAGGTACGCTCTATTCCTCAATCCGCAAACAGCTGGAGCTGGGCAGACAGGTGTATATTGTTTATCCACTGATTCAGGAAAGCGAAAAAGCAGACTGGAAAAATCTGGAAGAGGGGTTTGAACATATACAGGAGGTTTTCCCCGAATATAATGTCTGCATGGTACATGGGAAATTAAAGGCTAAAGAGAAAGATGCTGCCATGCAACTTTTTGTTTCGGGCGAAGCGCATATTATGGTCGCCACCACCGTGATAGAAGTCGGAGTTAATGTACCCAACGCTTCGGTGATGGTTATCGAAAGCGCTGAGCGATTTGGCCTGTCCCAGTTACATCAGTTACGCGGACGTGTAGGACGTGGAGCCGATCAATCATTCTGTGTATTAGTTACCTCTCATAAACTTTCGGAGGTTACCCGCAAACGCATGGAGATTATGGTTCGCACCAATGACGGTTTCGAAATCGCCGAAGCAGACCTGAAACTCCGTGGCCCCGGCGACCTGGAAGGTACGCAGCAAAGTGGAGACCCATTCAATCTGAAAATCGCCAATCTGGTCCATGACGGCCAGGTTCTGCAACTGGCCAGAGACATTGCTACGGAGGTCGTAAATGACGATCCTGAGCTTAAAAACCCATCAAATCTGACATTAAAAAATCAATTAGATAAGCTCTTCAGAAAGAAAGTTGACTGGAGTTTGATTAGCTAGAAAAAGGTTCACTGAGAAGTGTGAAATAATCCAAACCCCACTAAGAATCCACCCAAAATACCCCAAATCCCCCATCAAAGTGCTCAACAACATGTTTAAGGGGGCCTTGTTATTTAACAGTATCTTTTATCTTTGCTGATGTCAGGACAATTAAAATGTTTCGACTATGGAAAAAACGCTGCTTCTTTTAAAGCCAAGTGCAATCCAAAGAGGATTAATTGGCGAGATCATTTTGAGAATTGAGAAAAAAGGGTTGCGTTTAGTCGGAATCAAGATGATGCAACTGAACGACGATATTTTGAACGAACATTATGCCCATTTGCAGCATAAACCGTTTTTCCAAAATATCAAAAACAGCATGATGTCGACACCAATCGTTGCTACCTGCTGGGAAGGAGTCGGAGCCGTTGAAGTCATCCGGTTGATGACAGGAGTGACCAACAGTCGCCTTGCATTACCGGGAACCATCCGCGGAGATTTTTCGATGAGCGTTACCGAAAATATCGTTCACACTTCCGACTCGCCTAAAACTGCAATCGCAGAGATTAAACGCTTCTTCAAAGATGAAGAATTGTTCGATTACGAAATGGCAAGTTTGGGCTACTTATACGCAAAAGACGAGTTTAATCCCTAAAAGGAGAAAATATGAGAAAGGCTTTTTTATTTATCTTAGTTTCCATCAGTACAGTTTTCTTTAGCGAAACTGTGCAGGCAAGATCCAGAGCACACCATGCTCACAAATCTGTGGCTCGCACCTACATGGTTCGTGGTACTAAACCCACTTTTAATGCTAATGATCTATTGGCTGATCAGGTTAAGATCAATAAAGAAAAACTCCGCCTTGATTCTATTTCATCACTTCGCAATTCAGGCATGGTGAATACCGAAAACGAAGAAGACTTGTACCCAGCTCTCGGTTTGTACGAAAACAACTGGGGCAATGGTGTAAATCCTTTCAAAAACAAATCCATTCCTGACTCACTCGTCATGGATCTTTCCAACTGGAGTATGCCCACTATGGGAGCTGTGACTTCCAATTTCGGATACCGCGCACGCTGGCATCGCATGCACTATGGTATTGACCTGCAAATCAAAGTTGGCGATCCCATTCATTCCGCTTTCGATGGGAAAGTACGCGTTGCCGGATGGATGGGTGGATACGGAAACGTAATCGTAGTAAGACACAGCAACGGAATGGAAACCGTTTACGGACACTTGTCAAAACATCTGGTAACTGTTGGTCAATATGTAAAAGCAGGTGAAGTTATTGCTTTAGGAGGAAATACCGGACGCTCTACCGGACCTCACCTTCACTTCGAAACCCGTTTCTTCGGTGTAGCAGTTAACCCGATTGAAATCTTCGACTTCAAGAACAAAGTTACCCACATGGATACTTACGTATTCTATGCCAGCAATGCTAAACGCAAAACCGGCAAAGAGCTTGCTAACGTATCTGGCATTGCTTACCACAAAGTTAAACCGGGAGATACATTATCTTCAATTTCCGAAAAATACGGAACTACCATTGCAGTACTTAAGAAGCTAAACAAGCTCAGAAAAAACAAACTTAGCTTAGGACAATTGATTAGAACAGCTTAAAAGAATCAATATTTCAACTTTAAGAAGGCTATCTTTCGGGATAGCCTTTTTTGTTTTGAGACACAATCACCTTCTCTAAAAAATAAATCTGATTGTCATTTCCACAAAAAAAGGAGTAAGTTCATTGAAACAAATCTCCAATAAACTTTCTCCTTTTTCTTTCGGGTTATATCCGGTTATATTTTATCTGCCATTGACGAATTTTCATCAGCCATACTTACTGATCTTTTTCAGCTTTTCTTCGTCGATAATCTTGATTCTGCGACCATCGACCGATACGATTTTTTCATTTGCAAAAATAGAAAGAGTTCGGATGGCATTTGACGTAGTCATATTTGACAAACTGGCCAGATCCTCGCGCGACAGATAAATATTAAGTGTTACACCATCTTCCTCCACTCCGTAATTATCCTGAAGGAATAAAAGAGCCTCAGCCAGACGTCCACGAATGTGTTTTTGAGTCAGATTTACAGTACGGGAATCTGTAATGCCCAAATCGACTGCCAGCATCTGAATAAAGCGGAAGGCCAGTTGATTGTTTTCCTGGAGTAGCTTGGAAACAATTTCAAGCGGAATCATACAGATGGTTGCCGATTCAAATGCCGTAGCAGAGGTAACATAGGTTTCGCTGGCAAAATAGGCCCGGTAAGCAAAATATTCAACCGGCTTCAGCATCCGGATAATCTGGGATCGTCCACCAATTCCGTCTTTGAATATTTTGACTTTTCCTTTGAGCAAACACATCATGGATTTTGGTACATCGCCTTCAACATACACAATTTCATTTTTCTTGAAATGTTGAATTTGATAAGTGTCATAAACGAGCTGTTTCTGCTCATCCGTGAGGAATCCGAATAACTCAGGAATCGCTTCCTCCAATTGTTGAAAGGTTAATTCTTTTTCAATCATATAACATTGCTCGATAACATGATTATCTACCACAAATGTAGTAAAAGATATTAATCCACAATCTGATTCTCTTAATTATTTCATATTTTTGTTTGATCCTAAATAACGAACCGGTCAAAAAGCGAACTCATGAAGAAAATACTAAAAGTTACAGGTATAATTAGCGCCATCGCACTGATCATTTTTTTAATGTTGCCGGTTTCATACTACATCCGGCAGGCACTTCGACATGGAACTCCGGACATTGATGACTATCAGTTTTTTGAGAATCGCACAGTGAAAGCTAATGCTCCGAAACCCTGGAAGTTCTCTCCAAATTACGCCACCGACACGATACCTACGAAATATCTGGCGGACTTTGCTAAATATGAAACAGTTGCTTTTTTGGTAGTAAAGGATACGGCAATTGTTTCGGAAAAATATTGGTCAGGGTATGGGGAGCGTTCATTGAGCAACTCCTTTTCGATGTCTAAAAGCATCGTGTCGCTTTTGGTCGGCTGTGCCATTAGTGATGGTTATATTAAAAGCATCGACCAGCCTATTAGTGATTTCCTCCCCTCCTTGCCGCAGTTAAAAAGCCGCCAACTGACCTTACGCGCCCTGCTAACCATGAGCGCTGCACTCAACTGGGATGAAGCACATAGTTCCCTGTTCAACGTGACAACCGAAGCCTATTACGGGAACAATCTCTGGGCTTTGATGCAGCAAATGCAACTCAAGGGAACACCCGATAAGGAATTTGAATACCAGAGCGGGGTGACGCAGCTACTGGCGTTTGTATTACAAAAAGCGGTAAAAAAGAACCTCTCGGAATATGCCTCCGAAAAAATATGGACACCAATTAATGCAGAAACCGATGCGCTATGGAGCCTTGACCACTCTAATGGGATGGAAAAAGCCTATTGTTGCTTCAATACCAATGCCCGGGATTTTGCAAGATTGGGGCAATTAGTACTGAACAAAGGAGAGTGGAACGGCCGCCAGGTTGTGCCGGCAAATTATCTTGCAGAGGCCATCACTCCCGCCCACGAACTCAAACGTGCAGATACAGGAGAGCCCAACCGGATTTATGGCTTCCAGTTTTGGATTATGAATTACAAAGGTTACACGATCCCTTATATGAGAGGCATTTTGGGACAATATATTTTCGTAATTCCGGAATTAAATGCTGTAATCGTTCGTTTGGGGAATTTACGCAGCGAAACCTATCAGGAACCCAACCATTGTACTGACGACGCTTTCATCTGGCTGGATGCGGCATTTGACATAATGAAAGCCTCTCCCAAAATAAAAACCGATTCAATAAAAACCAAATTACCAGTATGAATCTGATCTATCTGGACGAAGTCCATTCGACCAATCAATATCTTCACGAACTGCTTCTACGCGAAAAATGCGAAGAGGGCACCTGCGTACAAACCCGTTTCCAGACAGCAGGACGCGGCCAGCAGGGAAATAGCTGGGAGTCGGAAGCAGGGAAAAACCTCACCTTTAGCCTGGTTTTATATCCGGAATTTCTTTCTGCTGCCGAGCAATTTATACTTTCGCAGATGGTATCACTGGGCATCAAAGAGGCTCTTGACCACTATATGGAGGGGGTTTCTGTAAAATGGCCCAATGACATCTATTGGCACGAAAAAAAGATTGCAGGCATCCTGATCGAAAACAGCCTGATGGGGAGCCACATCGAGCATACGGTGATTGGCATTGGCCTCAATGTCAATCAGGAGAAGTTTATCAGCAACGCACCCAATCCCATTTCGATGAAGCAGATTAGCAATAAGGAGTTCAACCTGGAAGCCCTGCTGAATGAAGTGCTCCAGTCCATATTTACCCAATACCTGAAATTAATTCAGGACGAAGCGGATGACATTCGTTTCCGTTATCTGAATTCACTGTATCGCCGCGATGGATTTCATAAGTATGCCGATGCTAATGGTGAGTTTATGGCTCGTATCGAAAACGTAAGTAAGACAGGTCGTCTTTGCCTGATAACAGATAGCGGAGAACAGCGCGAGTATTACTTTAAGGAAGTGTCATTTGTTTAGATTCTGCGACCGACCCGAATTGAGCTACTACCGGGCAGAATTCTCCTGCGACCAACCAGAGTCCTTCTGCTACCGGACTGAGTTGTTCTGCGACCGACCAGAGTAAGGCTGCGACCGAGCAGAATTGAGCTACTACCGGGCAGAATCCACCTGCGACTGACCCGAATCCTTCTGCGACCGGACTGAATTGTCCTGCGAACAACCAGAGTAAAGCTGCGACCGAGCCGAATTGAGCTACTACCGGGCAGAATCCACCTGCGACCGACTAATATAC
>JAUZOF010000809.1 GCA_030706585.1 Bacteroidota bacterium | reverse complement strand
TAACACTTCTTACGCCATTATCAAGGGCGGAACAGGCAGTGGAAATGTAAATGCTGCTTACAGTGTTGATCTGTTGCAGGGTCTTGATAATGCTGGTTATAAAATTAGCCCGTCGTTAAAAGAGAGTTATCTGAACTATCTCAAAGCCGAAAAAGCAAAGTTACCCAAATTGAGTGCAAATGACATAATGTTCGGGCACATAACGCACATTGATGAAATGCCCGTTAACCAGGCTAAAGCATCTGTTTTAGCTGCAGAAAACGACATTGCATTGATAACCATCGGTCGGAACTCGGGCGAAGGTATCGACCGGAAAGTTGACGGTGATTTCAACCTGACAAAGAAAGAAATGAGCCTTTTGACCGAAATATCGGCAGCATTCCATGCCAAAGGCAAAAAGGTGATTGTTGTTCTAAATATTGGAGGAGTAATTGAAGTTGCCAGTTGGAGAAACTTAGCAGATGCTATATTATTGGCATGGCAACCGGGTCAGGAAGCCGGCAACTCTATTGCTGATGTTTTGAGTGGAAAAGTAAACCCGTCGGGGAAACTGACATCAACCTTTCCAATGGCATACAAGGATGTTCCCTCTGCTAAAAGTTTCCCTGGCATCGAATTACCCAACCCACATCCGAAGGCAGCCGTAAGCGATTTTCTATCGGCAAAACCGGCAGAATCTACATATGATGACGGAATTTACGTGGGATATCGCTATTATAACACCTTCAAAGTACCTGTAGCGTACGAATTTGGTTACGGATTATCATATACTACATTTAGTTACAGCAAACTCTCGCTTAGCAGCAATACATTCAGCAATTCGATTACAGCCACCGTCACAATCAAAAACACCGGCAATGTCGCTGGTCGCGAAGTGGTACAATTCTATCTAAGTGCTCCGGCCTCATCGCTTGACAAACCAAATGAAGAGCTGAAGGATTTTTCCAAAACATCCATGCTAAAACCTGGAGAATCTCAACAAATTACGTTTACGATTTCTCCACGCGATCTTGCCTCATTCAACACGGCGGCTTCTTGCTGGATAGCTGATGCCGGAACTTACACCGTCAAAATCGGAGCTTCTTCCAGAGACTTCCGTCAAACATCTACATTTTCCCTGCCAACGGAAATTGTAGTAGAAAAAGCCCACAAAGCGATGGCGCCATCACGTACTTTCAATGAACTAAAGCCTCAAAAATAGAGACTCATCTAAAGAGAATATACCTATCATTTTTCAAACATTTTGCTGCAGTGTCCGGACTCCATTCAGGAGCCGGACATTCGGCAAAAGATTTATTGCAAGACAGTTTTACCGGCTTGTACAGTTCGTTTTGTGCCTTTATAATTCATCACGTAACAATTACATTTTCTTCAACATCATAAAATTTCAGGAATCATGTCCAAACATTTTTTATTCCGTTTCGTTCTATTATTTGCCCTGTTTTCTGGCAGCATTGTAATTATGGCAACACCTCCAAAGCAGAGCAGTTCCAAATTTTTCAGAGTCGACGGACAGCAATTGAAGGCTCCTAACGGCAAACCATTCCTTATTCAGGGTATTAATCTTGGCAACTGGGTGAACCCTGAAGGGTATATGTTTCTCTTTAATAACGTAAGCTCTTTTCGTCTGATT
>JAUZOF010000808.1 GCA_030706585.1 Bacteroidota bacterium | reverse complement strand
TAATTATCAGCAGCCATCAGGATTTCGAACCATACATGGGAAAAGAGCTGGGTGTATCAGACTATTTAAAAATAACACAGGAACAAATCAATCTTTTTGCCGACGCTACCCTTGACCATCAGTGGATTCATGTGGATGAGAAAAAAGCGCAAACAGAAAGTCCTTATAAAGCAACCATTGCTCACGGTTATCTTACCGTATCGCTGCTTCCTGTTTTATGGGCACAAATCGTTGACGTGCAAAACACGAAACTGCTGGTTAACTACGGTATTGAAAAACTCAAATTCAATCAGGCCGTGACCGTAAACAGCGAAGTAAGAGTTAGAGCTACATTGGTATCGGCCGTCAACCTGCGCGGTATTACCAAAGCCGAAATCGGCGTTACAATGGAAATTAAAGACAGCAACAAACCTGCCTTTCAGGGTTCGGTAGTATTCCTTTACCATTTCAACTAAGCAGTCAAACACGATTGTCTATGACACAAAATAACCCGGTGACTATCGGGATTGTGGGTGGTATCGGTCCCGAATCAACCGTTGAATATTACAAAGGAATTATCAACGGGTACCGTTCCGTATCAAAAGACGATAACTATCCACGCATTATCATCAACAGCATCAACATGACCGAAATGTTGTCGCTGATCGATAACAAAGACTATTCAGGAGTGGCCGACCTCTTACTCAGGTCGGTCATTTCTTTGAAAAACGCCGGAGCAACGGTGGCTGCTATTGCTTCGAATACTCCGCATGTCGTTTTCGACAGAATTCAGGCACTCTCCCCTATTCCACTCATCAGCATTGTTGAAGCCACCTGCAATCGTGCCGCGCAGTTGCAATTGAAAAACGTTCTCCTGACCGGCACCCGGTTCACCATGCAACACTCTTTTTATCAGGATGTGTTTGCTCACAGCGGCATCAACGTCATTGTGCCTCCTGCAAAAGAACAGGAAACGATTCACAATATTATTTTTCCCGAACTGGAAGACGGAATTGTCGTTCCCAAAAAGAAGGCAGAAATGATTGCTCTCTGTAATCAGATTATCGAAAATGAATCCTGCGATGGCATCATACTCGGATGCACAGAACTTCCGCTGATGCTTAGCAGCAAAGACTTCCGCATTCCTGTACTGGACACCGCTCAGATTCACATACAGTCGCTTGTAGAAAGATTATCCGGTAAGTAACTTTTCCGCTTTCTGTCTTATCTTTGTATGCTTGTTCTCAAAAAACGAATTCTTTCTTATATGTGATATGTGTATTAGCATATTAATATTTATAGCCTTATCTAACCCCTCCGCTGCGCTCGTCCCCTTTATCCAAAGTGGACACCACTGTTTGCGAAATTGTAGCTCTATTTGTCGATCTATTGCTAAAATAGCAGATTTGTCTCCCCTTGTGATCAAGGAGAGTACCCGGCAGGGGGTAGGGTTTGATAAGTAAGATTATCATTAATTTGAAACTAATTTATTTACAAATACACTTCTGATTATAATATAAATCGGCATCCTGATCAGCTAAACACATACACCTTTATATAAGCGAAAAACAATACTTGCAACCGTAAAAATTCACTTGATATGAAAACTATTCTCCGAATCCTGACACTGGTGTGTTATTTTCTTCCCTTCACGTTCTTTGT
>JAUZOF010000807.1 GCA_030706585.1 Bacteroidota bacterium | reverse complement strand
GCAAAGCGGATATTGAGGTTAATGTAAATCAACAGCTCAACTTCAAGCTCAACATTTCTCAGGTCATGACAGATGAAGTTATTGTTTCAGGAGTAAAAGCAGGATCAAAAACTCCTGTCGCTGTAACTAACTTAAGCAAAGACAAACTTGAGAAACTTACCGATGGACAGGATATTCCCTTTCTGCTTAGCTCCGTTCCATCGCTCGTACAGTCATCCGAAGCAGGCATTGGAATGGGAAACACTGCCATGCGAATCAGAGGTACCGATCCAACTCGTATCAATGTCACCATAAACGGAATTCCATTGAACGAGGCTGAATCACAAGGTGTGTATTGGGTTGACTTACCTGATCTTATTTCTTCGGTTGACAACATTCAGATTCAAAGAGGACTTGGAACTTCAACAAACGGATCGGCAGCATTCGGTGCAACTGTCAATCTTCAGACCGAAACATTAAATCAGGATCCTTATACAGAACTTCAAGCAGTGGCTGGTTCTTTTAACACCTATAAACAGAGCATTAAAGCCGGAACCGGACTAATCAACGGGAAATTTACTTTTGATGCTCGCTACTCACAACAAAAGACCGATGGATATGTTGACCGTACTTATTCAAAACATCGTTCTCTTTTTGCAACCGGAGCCTATCTAACAGGCAATAGCATTACCCGCATCAACATCATCCATGGTGAAGAACATACGGGGATTTCATGGTGGGGCAACCCGGATCTTACGACCTACCCCCGTACCTACAATCCTGCCGGTGAATACACGGATGCAAACGGGAAAACCCAATACTACGACAACCAAAGTGATAATTACATTCAGACACATTATCATCTGATCCATTCATCACGTTTAACAGACAACTGGACAATCAATGCCGCACTGCATTATACACGCGGAGAAGGATATTATGAAGAATATGAACCCAGTATGGAATTTAGCAACTACGGGCTCAGCAATCTGATCATTAATGGAACAGAAATAAAAAACACTGACCTCATCCAACGGAAATGGATGGCGAATGACTTTTATGGCGGAATATTCTCAACCAATCTTAAGTTAAAGAAATTAAATCTGACGTTAGGTGGCTCCTGGAATCGTTATGCAGGTAATCACTTTGGACGTATACTTTGGTTGCAATATGCAGGTCCGGTTTCAAAAGATTA
Source organism: Bacteroidota bacterium (assembly GCA_030706585.1). GTDB lineage: Bacteria > Bacteroidota > Bacteroidia > Bacteroidales > UBA7332 > CAXXIC01. The sequence continues at coordinate 468 of JAUZOF010000807.1, read as the reverse complement.
TCAGTGGTACCTGAATCATGGAACAAAAACTGACTATAACATTTATGCAAAAGCAGATTGGAGCCTGTCAGAAATGGTCCATGCATACGGTGACCTTCAATATCGCCACATTTCTTATAAGATGGACGGGCCTGACGATGATCTTGTAGCGCTTGACCAAAATCACGCATTCAACTTCTTCAATCCGAAATTTGGACTCTTTGCAGATCTAAACAATCAAAACCAGGTATATGGATCCGTTGGGATAGGACACCGCGAACCAGCTCGCTCTGATTTCCAGAATGCCAAAGGAGACCCTTCTTCAATGCCAAAATCAGAAGCACTCTATGATTTTGAAACAGGATACAATTTCAAATCGACTGTTTTCTCTGCCGGCGTCAATCTTTATTACATGTATTACCACAATCAATTGGTTCCAACCGGACAGAAAAGCAATGTTGGATATGATATCATGACAAATGTAAAAAG
>JAUZOF010000806.1 GCA_030706585.1 Bacteroidota bacterium | reverse complement strand
TGCGTCCGGCTTCGCTGTGTTCCGGTGACACGAAACGACCGAAAGGACGGTTTTCGCTCATGGTGGTGCGGAATACTAATCGAAGAATCCGACGGGCCTTATCGTTGAGCAAAGCCATGTCGTATTTGCCCTCTTTAATGCCTTTCAGAAAGGGATCGGCTAAATAATAAGATGAATAGGAGAATTTTCCTTTGGTAGTTAAGCCATTGGTATAAGTTCCCATTTCAATGTCGAGTCCGTTTTTGACGGCCTGGTCGGTATTGTGAGTTCCTCCCCAGTCACTGATTACTACACCGTCAAATTTCCAATCCTGTTTCAGAATTTTGTTCAAAAGCAGGTCGTTATGGCAGCAGTGCTCGCCTCTGAATTGGTTATACGAACCCATGATTGACCAGGCTTTACCTTCCTGTACGGCAGCTTTAAATGCCGGAAGATAAATTTCGTACAAAGCACGGTCGCTTACATTTACGTTGATATGCCCACGCCATTCTTCCTGATTGTTCAGCGCAAAGTGTTTTACACAGGCAGCGACACCGATGGACTGTACTCCCTGAATATAAGGCACTACCATGCGTGATGACAGATAAGGATCTTCTCCCACGTATTAGAAATTTCTACCGTTTAACGGGGTGCGATAGATATTCACGCCGGGGCCAAGCAGCACGGTTTTATTCCGGTAGCGCGCTTCTTCGCCGATCGATTTGCCATAAAGCAAAGAAAGGTGAGGATTGAATGTGGCGGCCAGGCAGGTAAGCGCCGGAAAAGCGGTACAGGAGTCATTGGTCCAGTGGGCGCCATCCCATTCATCCCAGAAAACTTCTTCGCGAATACCGTGAGGTCCGTCATCGGTCCATACTTCGGGAATGCCCAGACGGGGAACCCCTTTTGAACTGAACTTTGATTGAGCATGGCATAAGGCAACCTTTTCTTCGGTAGTCATCAGCGAGAGAGCGTTTTCTACCCGTTCTTCGATGGGTTTCGTTACATCAAGGTAAACGGGCATTTTTTGTTGCGCAGAAACCATCAGAGAGGCTCCTAAAGCAAGATTTAGAAGAAAAATTTTCATTTTAAATTTTAGCAATTAATGTGTGTGAGAATCAGTGTTCAATTGTATTTAAATGTGGCAAGTATTTCAATATGTGGATCATTTAGTATGCCAATAAGTGGTATTTCTTTTATTTTCCGGTCAAATCGAATTGATAAACAAATAATTTTTTCATTGTCTTCCCAATAAATTGATTTTATAAAAGAATCTTCGTCATCGGCAAGTAATTTTACTTTGACAGGTTTTCCATATAAATCCTCTAATTGACTTTGTAACAAAAAATATTTTTCAAAAAATCTGTTTGCCTGTTTGGTTAACTGTTCAATTTTTCGTCTGTTACGAGATGGATTTAGACTGGGATTATAGAGCCCCCAATAGTACTTTATTCCTTTCAAGATTTCAGTCTTTTGATCAAAATGATACCAAACATGTAATTTCGGATCAAAGTTGTCATCGGCTCTTTGAAATATATATGCTTTTGTCCAAATAATATCAACATCATTATCAATAGGACTTTTTAAGATGCCAAAATTTGAAGTATTTATCAATGTGCCATTTTGATTTTTCTCAGATTCAAACATTTCATTTTTTGTCCTTT
>JAUZOF010000805.1 GCA_030706585.1 Bacteroidota bacterium | reverse complement strand
CAGATACCGCTAATACCTTTCTCGTTGGAGGATATGGAGCATATATGACAGATGATTATGCACTTGCTGCAGTTTCCTCAGATAAAACTACCGCTGTTATTTATACACCGGTTAAACATACATTAGTGTTGCAATTGAAGCAAGTCAAAGGTAAAAACGTTTCTATGCAATGGTATGATCCAACTAATGGGACTTACCTGAAGATTCGTAAAAAGGAGTTTAAAAAGGACGGCGATAAGATAACACTAATGACTCCGGATGCAAATAGTACTGGTCAGTCGGATTGGGTTTTAGTGGTTAAATCGGGAGAATAATCATATTTTAGTGTTTAGTGGGAGTATTAGCCAATTATATAATGACAAATCACAATAAAATGAAGCAATTGTCAATTGTTATTTTTGCCATTTTTTCATTGCATGCATTTTCTGCAAGCGGTACATATTACAATGTCAAAGATTTTGGCGCTGTTGGTGATGGTAAGCATTTAGATAGCCCGATGATAAATAAGGCCATTGATATGGCAGTTAGTGCCGGTGCTGGAACAGTTTATTTTCCTGCTGGAACATATTTAAGTGGAAGTATTCGGTTGAAAAACAATATTACACTTTATCTTGAGGTTGGGTGTACAATACTTGGGGCACCTCAGGATATTGGTGCATATGATTCAGAAGAATCTTTTGAAGGTATTCAATATCAGGATGGGGGGCACACACATTTTCATAACAGCCTAATCTGGGGAGAGAATCTATCTAATGTTTCCATAATTGGTTTGGGTATGATTAACGGGGGTGGACTTGTAAGTACGACCAAAGAAGCAAACAAAGGACTTATAGGTAAGGCATCTAAAAGTATAGCCTTGAAATTGTGTACAAATGTTCTTATTCGGGACATTACAATATTTCATGGCGGGCATTTTGCAATATTGGTTACCGGATGTAATAGAGTTACGGTGGATAATGTAACTATTGATACTAACCGGGATGGAATTGATATTGATTGTTGCTCAAATACAGTTGTGTCTAATTGTAGGGTTAACTCTCCAAATGATGATGCCATTGTTCCCAAAAGCTCATTTGCTTTAAATAAAAAGTGGATTACCGAGAATCTGACAATAACTAACTGTCAGGTTTCAGGTTTTGAAGAAGGTACATTGTTGGATGGACGAATGCTGCCGAGTAAATTAAAGTATGGCAGAATTAAATTTGGAACTGAATCAAATGGAGGGTTCAGGAACTGCGTAGTAGCCAATTGTACCTTCAGAAGTTGTAAAGGGTTAGCACTGGAAGAAGTTGACGGTGGAATTATGGATAATATCTCAATATCGAATCTTACAATGACCGATGTTGACGACTATCCAATTTATATAACCTTGGGTAGACGATTAAGAGATCCGGATACGACATGCTTGTCGGTGGGACGCAGAATATCTATTTCTAATGTAGTAGGAACAGTAAATGACAATCTTAGCGGAATACATATTTCCGGAATGCCAGGTTCGTATCTTGAGGATATACATTTGTCAAATATTCAATTGGTTTTTAAAGGAGGTGGTACCAAAAAACAATCTGAGACTCCATTTCCTGAGTTAGGTAAAAATTATCCTGAAATAGGTTTTATGAATGCCGTAGTTCCTTCATACGGTGTTTTTG
>JAUZOF010000804.1 GCA_030706585.1 Bacteroidota bacterium | reverse complement strand
TTTAAGGCATTGCTGATTGGTGTTGCTATCGCGATTTTGGGTCAGTTTATGGGTGTGAACGCCGTTTTGTATTACGGTCCTACCATTTTTACCGACAGTGGTCTATCCAATGGGGATTCCTTGTTCTATCAGGTGTTGGTTGGTCTGGTCAATATGCTGACTACTGTTTTGGCTTTGGCTATTATCGATAAGGTTGGACGTAAGAAACTGGTATATTACGGAGTTTCCGGCATGGTTATTTCACTTTTATTGATAGGGTTTTATTTTATCGGGGGCAAAGCTATGGGAGTCACAAGTATTGCACTCCTTATATTCTTTCTTAGTTATATTTTCTTCTGCGCAGTTTCAATCTGTGCTGTTATATGGGTATTGTTATCCGAGATGTATCCGACATCGGTACGGGGTGTGGCAATGTCGATCGCAGGTTTCTCTCTGTGGATCGGTACTTATCTGATTGGTCAGCTTACACCGTGGATGCTACAGCATCTGACTCCGGCCGGAACATTCTTCCTTTTTGCTGCTATGTGCGTTCCTTATATGCTGATTGTCTGGAGGCTGGTTCCTGAAACCGCCGGCAAATCACTTGAAGAAATCGAACGCCTCTGGAATAAAGATTGATTCGTTTTGATTTTTAGCGACTTATACGGTTGCTTCTGATTGTTTTTCGTATTGTTTTTGAATTAAAAGATTGAGAATTGGAGGAAAGTTGTATGCGTTTTTCGTATCAACTATTCTTCCTGGTTGAGCGATAGTATCTAAAACAGTAAATTTTGTAAGACATGAAAGTGATTTTGAACAGGAGCAAGAAATTGCATGTAGTGGGGATGTTATGTCTGCGAAAAAAGTTGTTGGCACTGGTGCTGATAACGGGTTGCTTATGCTTCGTAAATACAGCGTATGCACAATCGGGAGGTAATAGTTCCGGAGAACAACAGGTGACTCATAAGGTAACCGGAGTTGTTACAGACAGTAAAGGTGAGCCTGTGATTGGAGCAGGTATCAGGGTAAAAGGTGCCAATAACGGTACTATTACGGATGTGAACGGGAAATTTGCTCTTAATGCAAAAGAAGGTTCGGTATTGGTTGTCTCTTTTATGGGTTTTGCTACAAAAGAGATTAAAGTTTCGGGAAATGGCCCGGTTTCGGTATCACTTACCGAATCGGCACAAGCCATTGATGAAGTGGTTGTGGTTGGGTATGGGACGCAAAAGAAAATATCGGTTACAGGTTCTGTATCAGCTGTTAAATCGGATGAGATTATGAGGGCTCCATTGCCCAATATTTCGCAGGCTCTGGTTGGGAAGCTTTCTGGTATTACAACTCGACAAGAATCGGGAGAACCAGGTAATGATAATGCAAACATTTATGTGCGGGGAATTGGAACGACTCAAGGGGGTAGCCCCTTATCTTTAGTTGATGGAGTCGAACGATCGTTTTCTAATTTGGATCCGTCAGAAATCGAAAGCGTGACAATCTTGAAAGATGCCGCTGCCGCTGCCGTTTATGGTATTCGTGGAGCAAACGGAGTTATTCTGGTAACCACCAGGAGAGGATTGGAAAATAAGCCAACCGTTACTTATACCACATCATATACGTTGAGCAGCTCTACCAGAATGCCGGAATATCTGAGCGGAGAAGAATATGTGAAGTGGT
>JAUZOF010000803.1 GCA_030706585.1 Bacteroidota bacterium | reverse complement strand
GACCTCAGCGCCAACCAGCAGAATGCAAATTATCAACGGGTGAATCGTTTTCATATCAAGGCTATTGGATGAACCCGTTAATTTTTTGTTTTTTATACAGGAGCCCTCCACCGAACCGCTTGAAGTCAGCACCGTTCTTAAACGGTGTCATTGGCACAACTGCAGAACGCGCTGCAACTTTACTTACACCGGTGATTTGACTGATTGCAGTGGCCAGAAGACCTTCGTTTGTATCACCCAATTGAGTATCCAGATAGTCATATTTATAAAAATCAGGAGCAAAACCATTGGTAAAGTCACTCTGATGGTTAGCATTGAAATACTTCAGGATAATCGGCATAACAGCCCACTTGTTGTTTTTATTTTTATCATCATTGACCAATGTCGAACCCACATTCTTACCGATGGTAGTATCTCCAATCAACACAACAGATGTGAATGGCTTCAATCCATTAATCACCATTTCACTGGCTGAAGCGGTATTTTGACCTGTAAGGACAAAAACACGTTGAAGATTATTCCCCACATTCTGCACAGTAGTCTGGTTTATTGTTGTTGCAAAGTAATCCATAAAAGGATTTTCATTTGGGTATTCCTCTTTAAACTTACTGCTATTGAAATAACTCGTGTAGTTTGAATTGTACTCCGTATAGACAAATGTCTTATTCGAAGTCAGATTCGGTACTATCATACTGGCCAGATTGATTGCCGACGACATCGCTCCCCCACTGTTGTATCGCAGGTCAAGGATGAGTTCAGATATCCCCTGGTTCTTGAATTTGCCAAATGCACTATTCAGCTCCAGATCATATTTCATGGAATTGTCTCCGGGATCATTGGCAAAGAAGTTATAGACCAGATAACCTATTTTCTTATTCGAAACGTTATAGACGGTATCCAGATAAACCGGATCTTCCTGATAGTTGGTTGCTTTGGTTATTGCCTGTGGATTCTGGTTTACAAAGATCCCATTTTGAATATTGGCAAATGTGATATTGACGCTGCCCGATTGATCAAAAAAGGTATTAATCAATGAGGAATAGTTGTCAGTCGTAAGCTGCTGATTGTTGATCTTGCGGAACATACTCCCTCGCTTAATACCGGCTTTTGCAGCAGGAGTCCCTTTTTTCACATAGGAGACAATCCCAATAACATTATTATTGAGGTTATTTTCCAGATACAATCGAAAATCAAACCCAATATCCGACGATGAAATTCCATTTAACTGATTGGCAATCTCATCATAACTTTCAAAAATGTGAGAAAAGCGGTCATTCTTATTCCTTAAGGTCTCAAAATAGGTGGTCGGATTATCGTTTGAAGTCTTCAGGGTTGGCAACGAAGTATTCCAATAATACAATTCAGACATCACATCGTAAACCCAGCTATTTACATCGGAATTACTAACCACTACATTATCTTCATGCCCCTTACATCCCGTAAGGGCAATAAAAAACATCAATCCATAAAGTAATTTCTTCATGTTGTTACTATATTTTAGTTTATATTCTGCGAATATAAAGCATGTATTTGCAAACAACAAAATATTACGTCTGTTAATTATCATATAATCATACGAAAACTTTCAAGTCGATTGGGCAAAGGTGATCCAATACAATCTTATCGTAATCGACCATTTATAAAATGAAAAAGCGG
>JAUZOF010000802.1 GCA_030706585.1 Bacteroidota bacterium | reverse complement strand
TTTTTCTAACTCGGATACATCTAGCTTTCTCAAGAAATCATTTATAGTGTCATAATGCGGTATTTCTTCTAATGAATCATATCCTAATGATTTAGCTATATTATCTATTACCACTGCATTATTAAAATCATTCGTGACTGCGTCATCAGATGCAAGATCTGTTGCCGGAGCATTTTGATAAGGCAAAAGAATGTATGCTGAACCTAACAAACCCTGAGCGAATGCCGGTTCCTGATACATGGCGTCGATAGATCGGTTATTTTCAATGGCTGGTTCAAAGTAATCAGAACATGCCACCAAAAGAGGTATAAGAACCAAAAGTTTCAATATATTTCTCATAGTTTTAATTCTATTTTTATGAATTAGAATGCTACTTTAACGCCTAAATTATAGAATCGGGTTTGTGGGGCGTTTGTCACATTCGTTTCCAATATTTTACGCTCTTTAGCGATTGTCAATAAGTTTGAACCGCTAATATAGGCTGAGATTTCATGGATAAAGAACTTTTGCAACAATGCCTTAGGAACATCGTAAGTCAACTGAACTTTGGCCAAATCAAAGCGATCTGTACTGTACAGCCAGAAATCAGAATTTTGGAAATTATTATTTCCACTTCCTGTTGTTAATCTGGGATATGTAGCTGTAGCTGCCGTACTTTCTGTCCAGCGTCCACGAACAACATCCGAGTACTTCCCTTCTCCATACACCCAATAATATGTACCGCCTTTAATGGCTTTTGCACCAAAACCACCTGTACCCAAAGCGAATAAAGTAAAGTTTCCATATTTCATTGTAAGGTTTACGCCTGTAACAAGAGGAGCTCCGGAATAACCGCCACGACCTAAGTTAACCTGGTCTTTTTCGTCAATCACACCATCCTGATTCATATCCTGATATTTGATATCACCAGCTTGTACATTACCAAAGGTTGGTCTTGGATGAGCAGCCGTACCATCAATAGCAGCAACCTCATCCTTTGAGTAGAATCCAAGCGCTTTCAAGCCCCAGATTGCATCCAACGGTTTGCCTGCACGGTTTTGGTAAGCATTCAGATAATTCTCATCTCTCTTCGTAGCCTTAGCCATGTAATATGTTGCGATCAAACCTAAAGAACAATCCAGTTTGCCAATTTTCTTATTGATATTGAGTTTAACATCAAAACCATTACGGCCATCATTGTTAAAGTTGGCATATGGAGCAAACGATGTTTGAGGATAACCGATAATAAAATAGCTTGGATATTGAGTAGATGGCTGAACAATAAGCCCCTTCATACTATTTGTAAAATAAGAAGCATCTACTGTAATCAGTTTATTCAACAAGGCAGCTTTCATGTTGACTGAAAATTCTTTTCTTTTCACAAAAGTCAGGTTCGGACTGTCAACACGACGAACGTTGGTAGATTTTTCAGACGCTCCGTCATACCAGCCCCAGTAGGCTCCATCCGCTTGCGTTACGTTACCCTGATACAAATAGTAGTTTGCAATATCCAAATCTGAGTTCAGAATACTTGCAGACGCACTCAAAGTAAGGTCATTTACAACCGGCGAATTCGCCAGAAAATTTTCTTTCTTCACATTCCATCCCAAAGTCATTGACGGAGATAGAGCATCTCTGTTTCCGCTTCCTAACTTTGCTGAATGAACTCCGGCAATGCCT
>JAUZOF010000801.1 GCA_030706585.1 Bacteroidota bacterium | reverse complement strand
CTACAAATTTTCAATCGAAAGTGGTTGGGGTTTCTCTCAAAGACCGGGCAGCTATCATTCCGGCAGGACATAACCCTACCGGGGCCTTTTGGATGGATGACGCGACAGGCCGGTTTATTACAAGCACTTATTACATGAAGGAATTACCTGCATGGGTTAACACTTTCAACACGTCAAACCCCATTGAAAAATTGCTTGCTAACGGATGGAACACTCTGCTGCCAATCAACGAATACACCGAAAGCACCACCGACGACGTTTCATGGGAAGGCACCCTGAAAGGAGCCGTTAAACCTGTATTCCCTTACGATGCAAAAAAAGCCTATGAACTCGATCACGGAACATTGCGCCAGATGCCCTTCGGCAACACACTCACTCTTCAGTTTGCTCGTGCTGCAATTGACGGCTATAAACTGGGACAAGAAAAAAACTGTGACTTTTTAACGATAAACTGTGCATCTACTGACTATTCCGGTCATTTGGTAGGCCCCAATGCTATTGAAATCGAAGATGTTTATCTCCGCCTTGATCGCGACCTTGCCGGTTTCTTTTCCTATCTTGATCAAAAAATCGGCAAAGGCAACTATCTTGTATTTCTCACTGCTGATCATGGTGCCGCAAACGCGGAAGGTTTTCTGGAATCAAATAAAATGCCAACAGGATTTCTCTCAAAAGGTTTTGATGCTGCTATCGGAGACATGTTAAAACAAAAATTCGGCGAGGACAAACTGATTACTTCCGTAGATAACTTTCAGGTGTATTTCAACAAAGCACGTATCGACAGTCTCAACCTGGATTTTGATAAAATCAAAGCCGCTACAGTAGATTTTCTGATGCACCAGGATGGCAGTCAGTATGCTGCAGATCAGGATAAGATTTCCACAACGTCCATCCCTGCGATTGTAAAAGAGATGATGATAAATGGCTATAACCAACAACGCAGTGGTTCGGTCGTTATGATCACCAAACCCGGATGGCTACCCTACTATTCAAAGAAAGGGACGACACACAGCGTTTGGAATCCATATGACACTCATATACCACTTATATTTATGGGATGGAGAATAAAACCTGGTTTTACCACCCAAACCGCACACATGACTGATATTTCGGCCACAGTTGCTGCTCTGCTTCACATACAAATGCCCAACGGGTGCATTGGACAACCAATAACACCCATCTGCAACAAATAAAAAACAGAAGGCTCCTGTCTGGTTTCCATATCGGGCAGGAGCTTTTCTTTATCGAAACCGGCTCCTTTCTTCCTCTGGTTTATCCTCACACAGAACTCAATAAAAGATAAAAGTGTAAAATTTACCACGAATATTATCCTTCTATCAAAATATTCGCTTATGTTTGTATAAAATTCCCGTGCACGGACACGATTTCCAAATTTCCAAATCTTCAAATCTCTATAGTCAACAAACAATTATTACAAATATCAGTAAGAGTTTATTCGGTTCAATACTGATAGAGATACCGTTTCGGGATAAATACTACTTAAAATCACAGGACATAGAATAATTCTTTATCTATTTTTATAAATTTGCATCAGATTTAATTTGTAACCATACACACCATTACACACAAAACCATGAAACGAATCTTTTTGATTTCACTATCCTTTCTTTTGACCATCACTATTTTTGCGCAAACACGCACCATGTACCTCAACTGG
>JAUZOF010000800.1 GCA_030706585.1 Bacteroidota bacterium | reverse complement strand
TTTCAAACCGTTGGCAATTTCAATAAATATACACTTTGATAGTTTTTGCCTGCACTATGACCCACGCGATGAATTAACTACCGTGGGTTACAATTCATGCGGGAACAAAGTGAATCTATTATCAGAGAACACAAACCTATTCACTCTAAATATAGTACAGATGTTAAGTTTTCAAAGTTCCTAATTATCCTTTTAACTTCCAAATAATTGCTGCTTTATTTTTTAACAAACCGGAAAGAGAGCAGGATAGGAAAGCGCACATTTGCAAAGAGAGGAAAATTTAATTTTACGTTATCCGTTGTCTAATGGTTTGAATGATTGATGGATATTTGTGAGTTGTTCATTATATTGACTTTATACTTTTCCTATCCTAAGATATTCTTCCTGAAAGAGTTTGTAGTTGGCATCAAAGCCGAAGTGTTGAAAAAGTCCATCAGAAAGAGGAGTATTGGCACTGTTGAAATAGATTCTACCATTGGGAAACACAATCAGTGTGATTGTTTGACAATTATATTTTCGGGAACCAGCTCCCCGGGTAGTGAACATTAGATAATTATCGGTGATATGAATAGGCTCCCAGTGAAGATTCAGAGCTGCTTCCTGCAATTTGTATTTTGCTTTCTCTTTACTGATATGTATTTCCAATTCTTTTATTTGGTCTCTGAGCAAAAGCTGTTTACAAGTCCAAAAAGTACCAATGAGAATTATAATCGGACCGATTATGGCAATCAAATAGTCATCGACAGACGGTTGTCCTGCTATTTGCTCTTTGGCAAGACTGTAAGATATTCCGATGCCAGTGCCAATCGCTATTAGTGCGAAGATGCGGCTCATCACAATATCATATGTTTGACCCTTGTAAACCAGGCGGTGATTCTCAACCGTTCTTTCGTAATTCAGACCGTCTTCAAGCATGGTGCAATCTTAATTTGCTTTCTTCAGGGAGTAACTGTTGTTGCGATACGCATCTCCGTATTTTTTCAATACATTGGCTTGATAGTCAAAGCACGCGCTGTGTTGCCCGATAATGCTTTGCAGTTTAGCAATCGTTTTCTGATTGTCCTTATAGCTGTTCGGATCGAATGAAGAGATATCGACGCCGTTTTTCGCATGAACAATGTCGTAGATCACCTGACGACTGTAATAGATATAGGTACGAATGGTAACAGCCGAAGAATAGTTTTGCCATTCGTTTCCATCGAATTTAATATTATCGATTAGTTCCTTTCCTATCTTATCAAACTCATACAATAACTCTTTGCCGCTTTTATCTGTCGATTTAAGATCGTCCATCCGGTGAAGCAAAGTCAGATCTGTTGTAAAGAACAGAATAGATGAAGTTTCCAGGCCGTGTTGTAAGCCGAAAATCAACAATTTTTCTACCGGTCCCAGTTGTTTCGAACCTTTAGCATAAGAACCCAGAAACATACACTCCATGGCAATGGCATCCATTTCAAAGAACGTTTTCTCTATCGGATTGTCAAGGCTGATTTGAAAAAGCTCCGGATTGTTGTAAAAATCATACGCAGATTGAAAGGTACTGATGACGATAGCATAACACAAAAAAGGATATGATGTATACTTTTCGCTTAGAAAGCGACCGAAAGAGAGGGTAACTTTCGAATGATCTTTCTCCTTCAGATTGAACGAAGAACATCCGTAGAAATCGTTATTTAAG